>CAJXTM010000939.1 GCA_913061385.1 uncultured Rhodopirellula sp.
GATCAGCCTCGGTCTCGTGGGCTCGGAGATGTGTATAAGAGACAGGGGCAAACGGGCTCGGGTTTGCCTACAACGACGAGGCGAAATTGACTGCACCGCTACCGACCATCGCGATTCCAGCCAGTAACCAGCTCCTTCGTTTTGTGAATCATGGTGTTACCGGTGACACCGGTTCACTTCAGTTGAACGGAAAGGCCTGGCTCAGCCTGCCAGCATTCAGAGTACCCAAAGTGGCTGGCGGCCGAACGCTACAAATCAAGGCGACCATTCACCCAAATACCTCTTCCGGAGTCATTCTCGCCCACGGCGGCAATCGAGCAGGGTACAGCGTCTATCTCGACCAGGGACAACTCTGTTTTGTCACCCGCGTGAATAGCAAGTCCACCATGATCCGATCCGACGTTGTCCATGAGGGTCCCGCCAGTTTCGAAGCCAAATGGAATCCCAACGGCGAGATGTATCTAAAAGTAAACGGCAAGCTCGTCGGGAAGGCGGAAGCGGGTATCATGCAGCAAGAGCCAGATAACTCCATTCAAATCGGTGCCGACCTGTTCCAACCAGTCGGCGACTACAAAACACCGAACCGATTCTCCGGTACCATCGACTCGCTTACGTTCAAATATCCCAATGGGACATGAATGGTATCCCGATTCTCTACGTTGAAGCCATCTCCCACATCCCCCTCCGTCGTTACCTGGAAGTTGTCACTACCATGAAAACTATTGCTACCCTCGTTTTTGCCGCCTGCCTTGTTTCTGGTCTTGCGATTTCCGCGGACGCAGATGACCGTTTGGTCCTCGTCGGCGCATCTTATGGAAACAACGTTTTGGCAATCTGTGAATCAGATGGCACCGTGCTTTGGAAACACAACACGGCGGGTCCCCAGAAAGGGCACACGGGACACCATGATGTCCACCTGCTGCCCAGCGGAAATATTCTGTTTCATGACTCGTGGACAAAAACACAAGAGATCACGCTTGGGAAAGAAGTGGTTTGGGAATACGACAGTGCCACGATGAATGGCAATGAGGGCAAGAACGTAGATGTCCACGCCTTTGATCGGCTGAGTAATGGAGAAACCGTCATCGTGGAAAGCAACGTCGGCCGAATCATTCATGTCGATAAGGATGGAAAACTCGTCAAGCAAGTACCGCTGGGGGAGGGCGGTCGCAAGAGGACCCGATTGATGCGAATTCTTGATAATGGTCACTACCTCGCTTGCGCAGAGAACCCGGGAGTTGTGTCCGAATACGATGCCGATGGAAAGGTGGTCTGGGAATACGAGATTGGCACCCGAGTTTTTGGTGCAATTCGGCTGAAGAATGGCAATACCATGATCTGTTCTGGCAGTGGAAACAGCGTTGTTGAAGTAACGCCTGAGAAACAGGTCGTCTGGGAAATCGCCAAGACAATTCCTGATTCTGAGATCTCGCTTGGCTGGATGACTGCGTTGCAGGAGTTGCCCAATGGAAATATCGTGGCAGGAAACTGCCACGCGGGCGAAGACAATCCACAGATTTTCGAAATCACGAAAAACAAAAAGGTGGTATGGGAATTTGACGAGTGGGACCTCGTTGGTAACGGCCTCGCCTGCTGGCAAATTTTGGACGCGAAGCAATCTGCGATGGTCAGGAAACAACTGGCAGCTTTGAAGAATTGAAAACGAACTAGCGTTCGAGAATGACTTCATGAACGTCGATTTTCATCCCAGCAACAAAGTCTTGGTGGCCCCTGGTAGAACGGCCAAAGAATACGGACTGAAAGCCGGAGCCCGCCTCCTGCAACTCGCTGCCAAAACCAAGACTACGTCTGCTGAATCAGTAGAAAACAAGGTTTCATCAGTACAGGGATAAACCTGCAAAGCTTTGGACACAATGCCTTGGAGATTTACGACCATGAATCAGTCCCGCCGATCGTTTCTGAAACATAGTGCTGCAACCGCCGCCGTGGGTCCCTTCGCTGCACCGGGAATCCTTGGCGCAAAGTCGCCCAATGCGAAGCTCAACATCGCATCCATCGCCGTTGGTGGCCGCGGATGGGCGGACGTCAACGGCGCTGCGAAAGGTCATAATCTGGTTGCTTTCTGTGATGTCATGACAGGCGTGAGCACTCGCAAAGGTGGTTACGCAGCAGCAGCCAAACAATGGCCAAAAACCCGTCGGTATCAGGACTGGCGAAAACTACTGGACGAAAGTCGAGACATTGACGCCATCACCATCTCGACGCCAGACCACATGCATGCGTTGCCAACGCTAGCCGCAGCAACTCTGGGCAAGCATGTATTCACACAAAAGCCACTCACTCACACGATCCATGAATCACGCACCCTGCTGATTGAAACCCGACGACTCGGAGTCGCAACGCAGATGGGAATACAGAATCAATCCACAGTCGGTCATCGAACAGCTGTGGCAATGATTCAAAGTGGCTTGATTGGAAAAATCAAAGAGGCGCATGGCTGGAGCCATAAAGGATGGGCTGGACCAAAGGAAGGAAGGCCCGAGCACGCGGACAAAATTCCTGCAGGACTGGACTGGGATCTCTGGCTTGGAGTCGCACCTATGAGACCGTATGCCGAAAAAATCTATCAGCCCATGAATTGGAGAGGGTGGACCGATTTTGGCTCTGGCACGCTCGGTGACATCTGTCTCTTATACACATCTGACGCTGCCGACGACTCCTTACGTGTAGA
>CAJXTM010000940.1 GCA_913061385.1 uncultured Rhodopirellula sp.
TCGGCAGCGTCAGATGTGTATAAGAGACAGCCCATAGGTTCGTGAGTTCAGCAAGTTTGTTTGGTTGTTGCTGGGTCAAATCGTCAAGTTCCAGTGGGTCCACTCTCAGGTTGTAGAGTTCCCAGGGTTTTCTCCGTTCTCGAACAATCTTCCAATGCCCGTGTCGTAATGCTGACCCACGCGCGTGGTCAAAGAATAGGGTTCGTTCGTATTTCAATTCGCCAGTGAATGCGATTGCTAACGATCGTCCGTCTTGAGGAATGATTGACTTTGTGGTGTTCTGATTTCGGGTTTCATTCTTTTGGGTCACTTCAAGTATCGTGGGTACGATATCGACGAGGTGGGAAACCGCAGGAACCAATCGTCCGGGAGACTCAATCCCGGCAGGCCAGTGGGCGATCATCGGCGTTCGGATTCCACCCTCGTGATCAAACTGCTTGAACATCCGGAATGGGGTGTTTGATGCATTGGCCCATCCGTAGCCATAGCTTTGGTAAGTGTCTTCCGGGCCCGGCATGATGGACGGAAGATTGCCGGGACGCATCGGGCGACCGTCACGCGTTTTTTTAGGCAAGTAATCACCTTTGCGATCTGCACCGTATTCCACGTGGCAACCGCCATTGTCAATCGTGAACAGGATCAGCGTGTTTTCGAGTTTTCCAGTGTCCTTGAGTGTCTGGATGATTTGGCCAATGCCACGATCCATCGCTGTCACTTGAGCAGCGTAGACTTCCATTCGCCGCTGTTGCCAAGACTGGTTCTTTTCATTCTTCCAGCTGGAAACCTGAGGATGACGAGGTGAAAGTTCACTGTCTGGTTTCAGGATGCCAAGCTGTTGCATTCTCGTTAGTCGTTGTTCTCGCAGTTTGTCCCAGCCCATCGAGTATTTGCCGTGATACGGTTTGATGTCTGCTGGCTTGGCATGGAGTGGCCAATGGGCGGCAGTGTAAGCGACGTACAAAAATAATGGCTTGTCATCCGGAGTAGCACGAATCATTCGCGTGGCCTCCGAGCTGATTGCATCTGTGATGTAATAGTCTGAGTCGTTGTTTGCTTCGTTTTCCACGTTCTTGCGATTGCGGTGCAAGTGAGCCGGTGCGTAAAAACTGGCGGCACCACCAAGGATGCCATAAAAGTCATCGAATCCACGATCGTTCGGGAAAGTGCGGTAGGGTTTGCCGGCCAAGTGCCACTTGCCAGACATCGCCGTTTGGTACCCGTTTGGACGCAGGCGTTCGGGCAGGGTGGGGCAGTGTGGGTGCAGGCTGCCGTTGACCATTGATGTTTTGTGGTATACCCCCGTCAGCATGGCCGCCCGGGAAACCCAGCACATGTTCTCGCTGTAGAAATTGGTGAAGCGGAGGCCATCGTACGCCAGTTGATCAAGATTGGGCGTTTTGATCTCACCACCAAAACAACCCAAGTCTGAATAACCCATGTCGTCGGACATGATGATCAAGACATTCGGCGGTTGTGAATGCTGACTCTCGTTCGTGGCTTCTGCGGCATTTGATTTGGTGCCCAGCCACGGAGTTGTGACTACGGAAAGAAAAAGTAGAACGCAGGCCGGTGGTGATGGGTGGTTCATGATGGAGATCAATTTTTTATTTGGCTGACAGATTTTGAGCTCTAGTAGATTACGTGTATGTTCAACAGGAGACGGCCAAAGTCCTGCGGTCATTTTTCTGGGTGGACGGTCATCGTGGCTAGGTCATCGCGAAAATGAATGCTGAGTATACCACGCTGCCGTTGAATACGAGCGCTACCCTTGATGCCATTGCGTGCCCATCGGGTTGGCTTCAAGATCGGGTTGGCTTCAACACAGCGACGGCATCGCGTGTGATCTCACGCACAACTGCTGAGGTCTGCGGTATCCTCTGCTGTTTTGGTGAACGGCTAAGTCGCGTGAGGTTGCCGAACCTTTTTCAGCATGCTTGCCTCAGGCTGACTTCGTTCGAACACAGCAAGTTGCTTGCCGGTGTTAACCGATTCATGCCCCATTCACATGCCTGCAGATTCCTGAGAGTTGCTATCTTCATGCTCTCTCATGAATCCATTTTGCATGAAATATCGTTCCTGATTGTGGAGTAGCGGTTTGGAGCATTTTCTCAGACCGAAAACGAGCGTCCAGGTTACGTCAGTGTGACACCTCGGTGTTGATGGGGTTTCTCATGGCTCCGGCAGCCGACTGGTGCTGGCTATGTCGCTGCCGGTCTAGTCGTGCCGGCTTCAAGCGGGGTGTTGGCAAGGTTGCGTGCGATCGAGTTGTTTCCAATCCAATGCAAGTTGTATTGCACGGCTCGTGTGTATCTTGGTTTCAGGCTTGAGTATACTGTGTACTGCCAATCAATTCGGAGATGCCTGTGGCTAAGTCGTTTCACACCATCGTTTCCTGCATCGTGAGTGTCGGGGCCTTGTTTTTGCCTTGCTTCGACGCATTGAGTGCGGAGAGGGGTGAAGCACCTGAACGACGAATAGCGGATTTCTTGACGGCGAAGTGCGTCGGTTGCCACCATCCTGATGATGCTTCTGGTGGGATTGATCTGACGAAGCCAATTGTTTTCAAGGCAGAGACTGCCGAACATTGGCAGGACGTATTGAATCAGCTTCAGAGGGGCGAGATGCCTCCCAAAGATGCAGCTGTCTCTTATACACATCTCCGAGCCCACGAGACCGAGGCTGATC
>CAJXTM010000941.1 GCA_913061385.1 uncultured Rhodopirellula sp.
CTACACGTAAGGAGTCGTCGGCAGCGTCAGATGTGTATAAGAGACAGGATCAATTAAGCTCGCTTTGCAATTAAAAGGCATACTATGAAGCCGTCCCTGAAGAATCGTTTGAGGGTTCGGTGTCGTGCGGCTTTGCTTGAAAAATTGGAAAGCAGGCGTTTGCTGGCAGCAGTGTCACCACCCGCTTTTTTGCAGTGGTTCGACAGTTCGTTCGATACGGTTGAGCAGCGAACGCCAGACGTGTTTCAGGCAGGTTATGGGGCGGTCTGGTTACCGCCTCCGGGGCGAGCTGATTCTGGTGATCAGTCAGTCGGTTACGATGCTTATGATCGGTTCGATCTGGGGTCACCTGATCATGAGACGTTGTATGGGACCGAGACGGGCCTGAAGTCGGTTGCCGCTGCATTTGAACGTGCTGGGGTCTCGTTGCAGATCGATGCGATCTTGAATCATTCGGGTTTCTCAGATCAGGGAACCGTTGGTTTCGTTGATTCAGGTGGCTATCCAGGGCTCGCCATTACGCTTTTGGATGCAATCGACGGAGATTACCATTCTGCCTTTGAGGCGGGCGACCTCAATGGCAGGCTGTCCGGGTTGGTGGACATCGATCACACAACCAATCACCAGTTCATTCGTCAACCGGTTGACCCAACAGACGCCAGTAATATTCCCCCAGGTAGCACCGCTGACGTGAGTGGGCGTTTGGCTAATGTGCCGACTTCAGAGAATGCACGATTCTACCCAGACCGGGATGGTGACGTGATGTTTCTTTTTGATCCGGTCACCAACGAGTCGAATATCCCTGTCTATTCATTCGATGCTGATTGTTCGTCCTGCGGGGACGCAACGGCTGAAAATGCGATGGGGTACCTGATGCGATACATGCAGTGGATGGTGCAGGACATTGGCGTGGACGGATTTCGCATTGATGCAGCTCAGCACTTTGAAGGTTTTGTGATGGATTATATGGATCGGGCTTTGTATCGTTCCAATCCACGTCCTTTGTTGGATGGATCGACGGATCATGTGTTCAGTTACAGCGAAGTTTTTACCGGCGACAAAAATTCGTTGTTGTCGTATGTTAAAAAAAATATTGATCCTGCTGATCCCGGACGAATTGGAGGGAATCGGGATTCACTTGATTTCTCAACCTTCTTCGCGATGCGCGATAACCTGAGCAATATGGGAACATCGAATGCGTGGCAGAACATTCGCGATTCAATGTTGGATGTGCATGACGATGGGTTGCACAATGGATCTGCTGGTGTGCTATTTGTTCGAAGTCATGACGAATTCGGACCTGCTTCGCTCGACAACCTGGGGCACGCGTTTGCGTTGATGCATCCGGGAAATGCCGTCGTATATATGAACGGCAATGAGTTCGGGGATGGTCGCGACTTTCCAAAGGCTGGACGTGGTGATGCGCTTGGTGGTGTGTATGGTGATACCATCAGCAATCTTATTGCGATCCGAAATTCGCATGGTCGGGGAGATATGCTAGAGCGATGGATCGACAACGAGGGCATTTATGTTTTCGAACGCGATGGTTCTGCAGTGGTTGGTTTATCGAATCGCGGTGATTCGGGATTCGACGAGCGTACCGTGAATGTGAATTTTTCCCCAGGGACTCATCTGATTGAGTTGACCGGCAATGCCTCCGATCCAGTCGTTGATCCGAATGATGATATTCAGCAGGTATTGACGGTATCTGCGGGCGGTACGATCACCATGCGTGTTCCACGCAACTTGAATGCGAATGGTGAATTTCATGGCAAGGGTTATGTCATTTATGGTTTGCCGGCGCCGCAGGCAGTTGCCGGACTGGAGCTTACTGGTGTTGATTCTGTCTTGCCTGGTGCGGTCCCCTCAGCCACAGACTACGAGAACGGTAGGACCCGCCTGAGTGATCTTCTGGTGGTCACTGGTGATTCACTGCAGGTCAAATTGCAGACAGAAGAAGTTAACCTGCTGGGGTTGGCTTCGTTGCGTGATCTGTTTGCTGACGGTGACAATGCGTTATTGCGACTGGATGGTGGGACCGATGTGAACGGAAATGGAGCAGTGGATTTTGTCACACCGGGACTGGTCAGCTATGGCTTTGAGGAGTTTGTGGATAAATCCAGTCCGCGTGTCGGCCCTGGGGGGCTGGGTGAGGCTGCTGGAGACGGTGAGTTTCTGCAGGCGATTGATACCAGTTTGCTGGCGGAAGGAACCCACTTTCTTGAGGTTCGTGCGTTCCGACATCGGACTGACGGTGGCCCTGCAGTTTTTAGCGAATTCAAAGAGTCGATCTATGTCGATCGATTACCACCGGAATCGGAGGTGCTGAGTTTCGAGCCTTATCAAATAGGAATCAATGAAAACCGGGACTTGGTTGTACGCTCGGTTGATCAAACCGCTGATAATGCCCACGTGTTCCTGAATTTACCTGCTGGTCTCAACGATGCTGAGATTTTGCAAATGGTGACTGGAGAGAATCAAGCACGCAAAAGAGATCGTGATCAGTTCATTTATGCTTTCTTGAATGTTCCGCATGGAAACAATGTTGCAACCATCGTTTCTTATGAAGCCACTGGTAACGTGAATGTTCAGCGTGTGCCAGGACTGTTTACATCGACGATCATTGGTGCAGGACCTGTCTCTTATACACATCTCCGAGCCCACGAGACCGAGGCTGATCT
>CAJXTM010000942.1 GCA_913061385.1 uncultured Rhodopirellula sp.
CTACACGTAAGGAGTCGTCGGCAGCGTCAGATGTGTATAAGAGACAGATCCGGTAGTCTGCCAAAGGAGTCGCAACATTGTTCGCGCGTCTCACGACCAATGACCGATTGGAAGTCACGAACCATCATCGGGAATGGGTGGGGACCGATCGCGCTTCCGATGATGTAGTGAGTTTGCTCGACGGATGACATCCAATCCCGCATTGCTTCGTTGACGGCGTCACGAAGTGTTTTGGAACCACTTTCGACCGGACAGATTTCGGCGCCCATCAGCTTCATGCTGAATACGTTTGGCTTCTGTCGTCGAATATCCTCACTTCCCATGTAAACGGTGCAGGGTAAACCAAAGTGTGCGCAGGCTGTCGCGCTGGCCACACCGTGCTGCCCTGCTCCCGTCTCGGCAATCACGCGAGTTTTTCCCATTCTCAGCGTGAGCAAAGCTTGCCCGACTGTGTTATTGATTTTGTGAGCGCCGGTGTGGTTCAAATCTTCGCGTTTAAGCCAAATCTGTGCTCCGCCCACAGCTTCGGTGAGTCGCCTCGCGAAATATAGCGGGCTGGGGCGTCCTACGAACGTCTTTAAAAGAACCTGTAGTTCCCGCTGGAACTCCGGGTCCCGCCGCGATTTTTCGTATTCCTCGGAAAGTTGATCTAACGCTTGGGTGAGCGTCTCGGGGACAAATCGGCCGCCGAAATCGCCGAAACGACCGTGTGTATCGGGTACGGAGGCTGTGGCACTCGACGCGCCGGGTACTGTACTCATGGAACTCATTCTCTGGCAGGACAACGTGAAGGGGCCGTCAGCAGATCCGCCCTCGAGCTATAAGGACCGCAGGACAAGTGACGACATCACCAATACCGATTCTCACTCCAGTTGCCGATGACGTCAACGCGACCGCCGGTAACCCGATGAAAGTCCCACGGTTGCAACGCGTCTGCGGTGTCGATTTCAGCGGTGCGAGCAAATCAGGAAAAACTGCGTGGTTGGCACATTTTGAGGCCGATTGGACATCCGGAACGCTTCAATTGGTCGGGCTGGCATCGTTGGGGAAATTAGCGGGTTCAGACGAACGCGGTGCCGTTTGCCGATACCTCGCCGAGGAAATCTCTCGTAGCCAAAATGCACTCTGGGCGATGGATTTTCCGTTTGCGCTGCCGATCGAGCTGGGCGGTCAGGACTGGATGGCCCAGTTGGAAATGGTTGCGAAGTTTGAATCGGATGAGGCCAGCGGGAACCCGGCAGCGGTTTTTGGTCGGCAACTCTCAGTGGCCGCTCGGCAAATTGTTTCCAGTGGTAGAATTCGCCGAAAAACAGATGTCGAAACATCAACCCCCTTTGATAGTTATCACTATCGCATCATCTATCAAACTTTTCATGGGATGCGAGATGTCTTGTTGCCGGTCGCAAGGACAACCGGCACCGCTGTGATCCCGTTTCAGTATTCCAGCATGGCATCAGCGAGTCGGATTGTGGTCGAGTCGTGTCCGTCCAGTTCTCTGAAGCGTTGGGATTTACCGCACTCACGCTACAAGCAATCCGGAGGAAGACCTCCGACATCCGCGCACCGATCAAAACGATTGGAAATATTGCGAGGTATCCATGCTCTGCCGAGAATTTTTTCTATGATGGAGTCTCAACCCACAGATGAGCCCGATGAGCCCGATGAGATCCCGTCAACGCTCCGAATTTCCAGTCATCGAAGACGTGTGATCATGCAGGATTCAGGCGGAGATGCACTCGATGCGGTGCTAGCCGGTTTAGGTGGCTGGCGAGCATTTCATAGCACGAATCATGCTGGTGCATTTCGTGATAATCGTTATCGTCTTGAAGGCCGAGTTTATTCGTGAAATGCTTGCGTTAACGAACAAGTGTTGTCTCTGTGAACAGGGTGCTCACTGGTCTGTATCCGATTCAATGTCCTGTATTGGGATCTTCCATTGCCAGAACTGCCAGAAGTAGAAACCATGCGTCGGGGTGTGTTGCCCGTGGTGGGCAGTCGCATCACCAAAGCTCAGCGGCCAGAGTGCCGATTGAGACCCATTTTGTTTGAGCCAACCATTCGCACTTTTGACCGTCGAGTATGTGGTCAGGAAATTGTGGATGTGGGAAGGCGTGGTAAACGAGTGATGATTCACCTCGAGAATGAAGACGTTATCGTGATCGAGCCGAGGATGACAGGCTTGGTGTTGTTGGCTGATCCACCTGGTCCGGAGCATCTGAGGTTACGCTTGACTTTGCAGGGTGGGCCGAGCAGTCAATTGTTGTTTTGGGATCGGCGTGGTCTTGGAACGGTAAGGCTGCTGTCACCCGATGAATTAAAAGTAAAAGTTGAGGGGAAATTAGGACCCGATGCGTTAGAGATCACTCACGGCGAATTAACGGACAAATTGCAGAAAAGTCGACGGGAGATCAAGGTCGCCCTGTTAGATCAGGCGGTCGTTGCAGGCATCGGTAATCTGTATGCAGCAGAAATTCTATTTCTGTCAGGGATTGATCCCAGAACACGCTGTGATCGACTCGTGGGACCCCAGTGGAAGCGGATACAGCAAGCAACTCACGCCGTTTTGCGGGAGGCAATCCAGCATGAGGGAAGTACGCTCAGCGACGGAACCTACCGAAATGCACTCCTGTCTCTTATACACATCTGACGCTGCCGACGACTCCTTACGTGTAGA
>CAJXTM010000943.1 GCA_913061385.1 uncultured Rhodopirellula sp.
GAGATCAGCCTCGGTCTCGTGGGCTCGGAGATGTGTATAAGAGACAGCCCCAGAGGGTTTCCCGTCAAAACTTTCCTTATCGAAATCCAAACCCCTTCAAAATCCATCATGAACGCACAACGACGCCTTTCATCGCGCAAGCCAAGTGTTCAAACACGCCCCACCGCGTGTCCTCGCAGGTCCGCAGGTTTCACGTTGGTCGAGATTCTGGTTGTGATTACCATCATCGGAATTCTTGCTGCTTTGGCAGTGCCCGCGATTTTCTCGGCTGTCAGCACAGCCAACTCAACCGCGATAAAAATGGAACTCAATTCGATTGAAACTGCCGTTCAGAAGTATCAGGAGAAGTACGGTGACTATCCGCCAGATTTCTCCGACTGGGCAGTCGTGGAACGCCACTATCGAAAAATCTTCCCGCGGATATCAGGCGACCTGGTTCTCTTACAGAGAATGCTCGATGCGAATCCGTACAACCCGTTGATGGGGAGCTTCAATCTCAACCCGGATGTACATGACCCGATCATGATGGATCGCGGCGAAGTGCTGAATTGGGTTTTGGGCGGGTACAGCAGTGACCCTCTGAGACCATTCACTGGTCCTGGCGGTCCGCTTGAATTGATAGGGCAAACGGGATCAGCCGGAGACATGAACGTCTACCAGATCAACACATCGCGAGAAAATGCTTTTTACGATTTTGTCCCAGGCCAACTAGATCTCGTGCTACCAAACAAGAACAGTCCTCTCAACATCAACAACTATTACGTCTCGGGCGATAACGATCTGTTCCTCAGCTATGCCAGTTCTACAAAAACGAAAACTCCCCACGTCTACTTTGACGCCCGAACTTACGACCATAAATCGGTGCTTGGCTTCAACGGCTTCACTCGAAGCGATGACACTGGGTCTGTCCGCCCCTATCTCTCTGATATTGTTCAGACCACTGGTGGCTGGCAATTCATGAAACCTGATTCATTTCAGATCATCGCACCCGGAATCGATGGCAAGTTTGGATGGTTGAGCCAGATAGGTGGCCCCAATAATACTGCTGACCAAAACACAGCTGTTTATTTCCAGTACCCCACCGGTAAAGCAGTGAACTTTGATGTTAGCACTAACCCAATCACTCGTGCTCTACGATCAGATGTAAGCGGCTATCAAGAGCCGGTCGCATTGGCCAATCAATTCAGCGTGATCGACAACTCACAACTGGACAATCTGACCAACTTTGCAGACGGAAAATTGATCGATGAACTGAAAGAATAGAAATCGTTCAGTCGCTTTTCAAACGAAACACGAGGCATGTCAACATGAACCAGCAAAGATCGAAAACCGCTTTCACACTCGTCGAGGTTCTCGTCGTGATCGTGATCCTTTCGATCATGGGAGCGATGGTCACGACTGCTGTTTCGGGGGTAACCACGACTGCCAAGCGATCACGCACCAAAACGATCATTTCGATTGTCGATAGCGTGCTGGCGGAACACTATGCGAACTTGAAGTATCGCCAACTGCCCGTTGAGATCCCTGACCTGTTCATTCCCTCTGGAAACGCTAACGAAGTAGGATTTGAGGTACTGGCTTCTGAAGCTGCACGAGTCCGGCTGATGATGATCCGGGATCTGCAACGGATGGAAATCCCTGACCGACTTTCCGATATCACCACTGCTCCATCACAGATGTATGCAGCAACCAACCAGGTGCTGATCGACAACAGCGGCAACGTGATCAACACACGTGATCAGAAGAATCAGCGTAAGATCATGACAGTATCGTGGTACTCGCCGAACGCAACTTTTCTAGTTGGGGGTGACAACATTCCATCACGTCTGGCGGCCTACCGAAGCCGCATGCCTACCGGTCTGACACTCAACAGCCCAGAAGCACTCGCCAATCAAGGAGCAGAATGTCTGTACTTGATCATGGCAACTTCGTTCGTCGGTGGCTCACCAGCTTTAGAAGCCATTCCTTCTTCGAATATCGGCGACACCGATAATGATGGACTGCGGGAAATCCTAGACGGATGGGGAAATCCACTCGGCTTCATTCGCTGGCCTGTAGGCTATGCCGATCCCGAGCTTTCAATCGACAAAACGATTCCCGATGAATTCGATCTGTTTCGATCTGACTATGCCTACACGATGGTACCCGACAGTACGAGTTCCACAGCGGGAGCGTACGACGTGTTCACGGGCAGTACCTACCGCAACAACAAAACGATCAAACCGTGGTCGATGCGTCCACTCGTCTTTTCCGCTGGCTCTGACGGTGAATATGGAATCACAACGAACCCCATCACGGGTGCTGGAGTCCCGATGGCAAACTACAACTATCAGGCAAGCAATTGGTGGTGGCCAACAACGGCAGCTTTCTATGGCGAAGAACTCCCTGGCCGCACAGGTGCTGCCACCAGTCCATTCCCAGACCCTTATCTGCGCGTCTTCGTCAACTCGAATCTAAACAATGGTCAGTTCGCTGGACGTCTTCCTGGGCAACTACGTCCGACCACGACATCCGCTAACGAAGTCACTGACAACATCAACAACTATCAATTGCAGGTGTCGCCACGATGATCCCTGTAACCAGACCAAAAACAGAACCAACAACTCACCGGCTAGCAGCCTATACGCTGCTGTCTCTTATACACATCTGACGCTGCCGACGACTCCTTACGT
>CAJXTM010000944.1 GCA_913061385.1 uncultured Rhodopirellula sp.
GAGATCAGCCTCGGTCTCGTGGGCTCGGAGATGTGTATAAGAGACAGCATCGAGAACCGACTGGAACCCGGGTGTTCAAACACGCCTCATTCGGTGATTTCGAGACCCAGAATGGAGACATCGTCCTTGGGGCCCTTGGTGCACCATTGGACTACTGCATCATATAGTCCCTTAACGCTGGCATCGACTGACTCGTTAACTGTTTCAGTGAGTGACGCCAGCATCCGTTCATCGCCAAATTCTTCGAGGTCATGGTCCATGGCCTCGGGAACGCCGTCTGAGTAAAGATAAATTCTGTCGCCCGGGGCAAGCTGCAGACTGTGTTCTTCGAATTCGGTATCCTCAATCCAGCCGATGGCCATGTCAGCAGTCTCGACGAGGGCAGGTTTTCCACCTGCGGGTACATGCACAACATTGGGATGGCCAGCGGACACAAACTTGAATTCCTGCGTCTGCCTATCGAGCACTCCGTAGACCATTGTAAAATAGAGATTACCCTGATCCTCCATCGGAAATCGATTATTTAATTCATAAGCAACCTCCGCTGGCGGTATCACTCGTCTGCCCCCGTCTTCGTCTGAGGGCTTGACCAAAAGCGAGCTGCTAGAAACCATCGGAGTCATCACCCGACCTACAGTGACTGCAAGCAATGAAGATGCAACGCCGTGTCCGCTAACATCGACAACAAACGCCGCAAGGTAGCGATCGTCGAGTGGAAAGAAATTCAAAAAATCGCCAGCAAGCTCATCACAGGGAACATAATCCCACGCTATTTTGACGCTTGGAATATCCGGCGCGCCGCTTGGTAGCAACGACTGCTGAATCTTGGCGGCAGCCGCCAAATCGTGAGCCATGCGTTGATTGACGTTTTCCAATTCGGAATTCAGCGTCTTAAGATCATTGTTCCAGACTTTGAGCTGGTCACGCGCGAGTGATAGATCCTGATTGGCCGCAACCAATTCACGATTCTTCCCGACTGCATTCTCAAATGTGGAGACCAACAGATTGAGGACTTGTTGCTTGCCGGCCTTGACTGTGTATTCTTTTCCCGCCAATTTCACCTGCAATTCTGTCTCGTCGTCGTCTTCCCCCAGAGGGGTCGATAGCAGGTCATTGACGCGGGACAACAGGTATTCAGGATCGTAGGGTTTCGTCACATAGTTATCGGCGCCAACGTGTAAACCACGGATGATGTCTTCTGGATCAGAGAGAGTCGACAACAAGATGAACGGAATCGTTCTGAGTTGAGGATCAGATTTGGCCGCTTCACAGAACTGATAGCCTGACATTTCCGGCATCTCAATATCAGAAATGATCAGTGCCGGACGCTGTTGACGCGCCAATTCCAGCCCAAGTTTTCCGTTTTCCGCCCAGCGTACTGCGTATCCCTTGGCCTCAAGTTTCTTGCGAAGCATTTTTGCCTGTATGCGACTGTCTTCAGCGATCAGGACTTCTATTTTTTCAGTCATTTGGTGTGTTCACTCTTCAAACGGTAGCAACTGCTACCGCTGGCAAAAACTCGTTCAAAACCGTCATCGATGGTGAGTGCCGATTCGGCTCCACCTAGAAAAAGGAATCCGTTCGGCTTCAAGATCTTGCGTAACTTAGCGAATAAGTTGCACTTGGTGGGGTGATCAAAGTAAACAAGAACATTGCGAATGAACACAATGTCCATTTTTGGCAGCGTCGGCCAAGCATTGATGAGGTTGAGATATTGGAAGTTGACGTTCTGTTTCAGTGCCTCATTCACCAGCCAACGATCATCCTCGCGGCGGAAATTATCTGCTAAGCGTTGTTCCGATAGCCCACGAATCACTTCCAAATCTGAATATGCTCCCTGACGCCCACGTTCCAACATCTTGCTGGAAATATCAGTGGCAAGTATGTCGAGATCCCATAGTGGATATTGCCTTCTGATCTCACTCCAGAGCATTGAGAGGCTATAGGCCTCTTGCCCACTCGCCGCGGCAGCCGACCAAACGCGTAATTGGGTTGGGGTCCGTGTTTTATTCATGAGTTCGGGGAAAACTTCGTCCCGCAGCACATGAAACGGTGTGCTGTCGCGAAAAAATGAAGTTTCGTTCGTGGTCATTGCGTCGACTACATCAGGCCACAACACCGATGACCCCAGGGTGCGTAAGTGATCCACCAAGTCATCGACACTTCGCATACCGTTTTGCCTGGCAAGCAAAGAAAGACGTGTTTCAACAAGATATTCCTTGTTGTCCATCAGGTGAATGGCAGTACGGCGATGAAGCGCCTCTCGTATATACTGGAATGTTTCTGGTCTGATCGTCATGGGGTTGTCGGCTCCCCATTCATTGTGTCGCTGATCGTATTCCTGTTGCGATACTTCCACGCGCGGTTCAATATTTCACTAGCAAGTTCATCGATGGGAACCACCTTGTCCGCTATTCCCTCGCGAACAACACTGCCCGGCATCCCCCAAACGACGCTCGTTTCTTCATCCTGAACGATGACATTACCACCCGCTTGTTTGATCGCATTGCTACCTGCAGTCCCGTCGCATCCCATTCCGGTCAGCACGACGCCGAGCAGATTTCCTGAATATGCAGTCGCAGCAGTTTCAAAAAGAATGTCAGCTGAGGGTTTGCACGCGTTCACTGGCGGGCGATCGTTGAGAGCGACCATTACGGTGGAAGCAAAACG
>CAJXTM010000945.1 GCA_913061385.1 uncultured Rhodopirellula sp.
AGGTGTTCAATATACACAGATGTTTTCACAGTGTTTGGCAGTCGGTGTTCGGCAGTCGGTGTTCGGCAGTCGGTGTTCGGCAGCGAAATGTGGGCTGGTGTGTTACTTGGGTTAGGTTCCGCATCATGATCCTAAGAAGGATAGAATGTAAACGGATGTAAAGGTATTTCGTGACAACGGATGACAATCATGAATCAAGTTTTGAACGAAGAGTTTGACTGGCAGCGTTGCCCGGAAGTCGGACGCTTAATAGCGAGACGCGTTGATCATGTCGTTGGTGATATTCCTTTCGCTTCCCGTTTGCGCAAATGCATGCTGGATGCAACCGGAACAAGGTTGATCGACTGGGTTGATCATCTTTGTCTTCCCGTCACTGATTCGTTGTCGCGAATGGTAGAAGAAATGGGGTATGTCCGAGCGGCACGGGACGTAGAAGAGGAAGTCTGGCGGCACCCAGCAGCATTGGTTCCCACAATACGAATTCGTGAACAAGCCACAGCGGATGTATGCCTGAAAGTTGATTCGGTGACAGACTTTCTGCAAGCTCATCAACTGGACGATGTTGCAGTCATGGGGCACTTGGATTCAATTGTGAAATCAGCGATCGTTGCACAGGCAGACAACTGTCGATTGGCGGTAATCGAGCGGCATGGTACATCAGGCTTCCAAGGTGAGGCTATCTCCGAAGCGACAAGAAATTCGCTGGTCGAACACGCTGCGGCATTCTTGAATCGAGAACGCATTTTCAGTGATGGGAATTCGGTATTCAATGAAGTCGCCGGATTTGAGCAGGCCCATCGGTTGATTGAGGCAGCGGTGGATGACTTAGGCGTTAACCGCGCGTGTGATCTGTTCTTTGAGTCAGAGCGGTGTTATTGGGAAAGTCGTAATCAGGCAGCAAGGATGCAGAAGAAGCGACAAGACCAACTTGGGCTTGGTTGGGCGAATCATGATCACCACACCTATCGTAGCAGTCGTGAAGTCTTTTCCCGGCTGGTTGGTTTGTTGGAAAGTCTCGGATTCACTTGCCGAGAGCGATTTTACGGCGGGGCTGACGCGGGATGGGGAGCTCAGGTGTTGGAGCAAGCACACGCGGGAATTGTGGTTTTTGCTGACGTGGATTTAGCACCCGATGAGGTGGCAGGTGATTTTGCACACGAAGGCCTGGCAGCACGGGATGAGTTGGGGACGGTTGGTTTGTGGTGCAAATTGCATGGTGAAGCAATCATGGCGGCCGGAATGCACCATCTGGAATGTCAATTCGATTTTGATGCGGCTCGCGCGCAGTTAGCAGATGCTGGAATTGAAACGATGAAACCTTTCACCGACTTTGAATATCTAAAACAGGCATTTACTGTTGGGGAGGTTTGGGAGATTGATCCTGGACGGATTGAATTACTGCGTAAAACGGGACAAATCAACAATGAGCAATGCAACCAGTTCTTGGATCATGGTTCGGTAGGATCACATCTTGAAATTTTGCAGCGGGATGATGGCTACAAGGGATTCAATCAAACGGGTATCAGTGAAATAATCCTTGCAACTGATCCGCGTCATCGCGGGGTCGTCTGATTGACTGTATTTCAGTAGCAACATTGTGATGACTCCGATGCCAAGCGGGAGGAGAACTTCGGCGGGTGTCATGGTCTGAGTCGATTCGTTGGCGGCGTCCGATGAAGTAAAAACAGAGGAGCGAAGATATTGTTGTTGGTACTAGAACCGCGTCATGCGCCCGCAGGTAGATTCAAATGCGATTCGGGTCGGCTGGTGGGTTCCACTGAGTTTTCACGGCGTGATTTGTGAACGCCTACCGATGCCATAACGGTTCCCCGCAAATCGGTTCGTGACTTTTGCCTGTTTGGAAAACGGTGGCAATCTGGTTTCAATCTCACTGCGATACGCCGTTTCCTGTTTGCTCGCCACATCGCGACCATTTGACGGCTTCGCAAAAGACAGGTGTGGGTTTGATCCTGAACGGGAAGCTTTTGCTGACCATTCTGATGCGCATTGGAGTGGTGTGTGTGTGATGTCGTGGGGACACTAATCAGTGAGGAAAGCAACCATTTTGCAATGGTATTCTCGCTTGTGTTGAATTTTCTTTACCTGCGCGTGTAATTCAAGCGGGTTCGTCCAGTTGGAGTTTTTGAAAGGGAGATCGGTACGGCTCGGCGACGCAAACCATCACAGCGATTCCAAGCTTGTGCGGATTGCCAACCAGTTGTGGCGTACTCAAGTATCCAGAGTGGTGGGCAACGACTTCAGGAATTTAGCATCTTGTTCTGTGCCGTTGAACGGGATCGTTCCCAAGATGGGAACGGGGCAATACTGCGAGATCTGTTGTGCATTGCTGGTCGCAGAAGCATCAGCATTTCCCGTTGGATCACAGAGAATGATTCCAACAGGGTGGATGCCCCTTCTAGCGGCTGCTTCACATGTCGAAAGTGTCTGGTGTATCGCACCCAGGCGATTCGCCGCCACCACGATGACGGATGCACCAAGTTGTTGAACCAGATCAATGTTTAACGTGCCATCTGCAAGAGGACTGAATAGCCCTCCAGCTCCTTCAACGATCACGAGGTCGAAATCGGTCTCCCACGCCTTGATACCAGCTCTCAGCCTGTCTCTTATACACATCTGACGCTGCCGACGACTCCTTACGTGTAGA
>CAJXTM010000946.1 GCA_913061385.1 uncultured Rhodopirellula sp.
GAGATCAGCCTCGGTCTCGTGGGCTCGGAGATGTGTATAAGAGACAGGCTTGGGGCCGGTCGAGGGTGAAAAACTGCTTGCCAAAGCAATCAAAGCACTTAAATTTGGCGGTAAACTCGTCGTCATTGACCTTTTTCGGGGGCCAGCCAAGCCGGATATGGGTGAGTGCGTGGAAGCTTTGAAGCTGGAATTAGGAACCCAACACGGCAGCATGCGGACGTTGGAGGCGATTCAAACGGAGCTCACGGACCTCGGATTAGAGAACGTGCAGGTCACATTCATGGCCGATAGCCGAGTGAACATGGGCTTGGCAGTCGCAAAACGACCGTTAGAGCAGCCCTGATCGTTGCTGATTTAAGTTTTCGGAAGAGAATTTGCTCGGTTTCGAAAAAACCATGCTTGGACGCGTTGACGGAATCAGGCTGCTCAACCTACGATACGCGGCTCGAAACCAACCTTTTGGAACTTGACCGGAAGAAAACAGCGATGGCTGTCCCTAAACGAAAACACTCTAACAGCCGAACTGGTAAACGACGCTCGCACGATAGTGTGAAAAAGCGTCAAATCAGCTACTGCCCTCAGTGCAGCACCGCGGTACCGACCCACACGATCTGCCCGAAATGCGGATACTATCAGGGTCGTACTGTCGTCGAGCACGAAGACAGCTAAACGGCGTTTTTCAGTAATGAAATCTGTTGGCATCCTCTTCCCAGGACAAGGTGCGCAGGCAATCGGCATGGGCCGGTGGCTCCGCGAATCTCATCCTGTGGCAAGCCGCTTATTTGATCAAGCCTCGGAAATCCTGGGTTATGATCTTGGTAAGTTGTGCGCAGAGGGTCCAGCTTCGCAACTCAACGAAACCGTCTACAGCCAACCCGCATTGTTTGTGGTAGGCATGGCTGCGGCATCCGTGATGCGCGAGCAGTTCCCTGACAGAATTGCTGTCGTGAAGGCGTCTGCTGGGCTCAGTCTTGGCGAGTACACGGCGGTTTGCTTTGCTGGTGGATTGGATTTTGCCGACGGCTTGAGGCTCGTGCAGCGACGCGGGCAGGCAATGCAGGCTGCCGCAGATGCCGTAGAAAGCGGCATGGCAAGTGTGCTCGGGCTCGATCTCGAAGCCGTGACGCACCTTTGTGATGACTGCCGTCAGGACGGCGAGGTTCTGCAACCGGCGAATTTGCTGTGCCCCGGAAACATCGCTGTCTCAGGTCACTCAACAGCACTCGAGCGTCTGGTACCGGCTGCGGAGTCGGCAGGTGCCATGAAAGTGATCCCGCTGAGCGTTGCTGGTGCTTTCCACACATCACTAATGCAGCCCGCTGTCGATGCCCTGCGGGCTGCTCTGGAAGAAATTCCAATTCAGGACACTGAAATCCCCGTCTACAGCAATGTGGATGCTAGTCCTCATCAATCTGCCAGCGAAATTCGTAACTTGCTTAGCCGCCAAGTGGTGGGGCCCGTGCGTTGGGAAGATTCGATTCGTCAGATGATTGAGGACGGGATCGACGGCTTCGAGGAGGTTGGCACCGGACGCATCTTGCGTGGAACTCTGAAGCGAATCAACCGAAAACTGCCGTCTGATGGTTTCGGGGATGGTTGAGTCCGGCTGCCTCTGAATTGCCATTTTGCTAGTCTCTTTTCTTTCGCTCTGCCGCATGACGTTTTCGATCAGTGCGGTCCATCGAACTCCCTAACATCGCGGAATAAGCCATGGAACTTTCTCTCACCACGGACCTGAAAGATCAGGTTGCTGTCGTCACAGGAGCCTCTCAAGGGCTTGGAAAAGCGGTCGCGATCGCTTTGGGTATGAATGGGGCTAAGGTCGTCTGTCTGGCCCGAAACGCCGACAAACTCGCCGCTACCGTGGCGGAAATTGAATCAGTCGGTGGTACTGCTGAGGCCGTCGCTTGTGACGTGACCGACAGAGTTGCTGCCAAAGCGGCCATCGAAGGTGCAAAAGAAACGCACGGCCGTCTTGATATCCTCGTGAATAATGCTGGGATTACCCGTGATAAGTTGATGCGTGGGATGTCTGACGAGGAGTGGGATGACGTGATTGCTACTAATTTGACCAGTTGCTTCGTCTGCTGCCGGGCTGCCGCAGGGATCATGAGACGGAGTAAATATGGAAGAATTATCAATATGGCCAGTATCTCGGGTCTGATTGGCAATCCGGGGCAAGCTAATTATTCCGCCAGCAAAGCGGGGATGATTGGATTAACTCGGACGCTTAGCAAGGAGCTAATCAGCCGCGGTGTGACCGTCAATGCAGTCGCTCCTGGTTTCATTGCCAGTGAAATGACCGCAGAATTGGGCGATGTAGTGCTCGAAGAGGTCAAAAAACGCATTCCGGCTAAGCGTGTTGGGGCTCCGGAAGACGTGGCTGCTGCGGTACTATTTCTCGCGTCCAAGAATGCTGGTTACGTATCTGGGCAGACGCTGGTCGTCGATGGCGGCATGATCGGTTAAACTCTTTCGATGAAATGTCAAAACGGAGGGCGTAACTTGCCATCCGTGTATTGACGCCTTTTGCTTGTTTCACCTATCCTTTTCCGCGAATGCGATTCATTGCAACTGACTCGGTTCTGCGGAACAGAGTTGAGGCAAGGCTTAGATCTGTCTCTTATACACATCTGACGCTGCCGACGACTCCTTACGTGT
>CAJXTM010000947.1 GCA_913061385.1 uncultured Rhodopirellula sp.
GTCAGATGTGTATAAGAGACAGCAGGAATGCTGTTCCATGTTTGACGAAACGCTCTTCTGACGGTTGGGTTGCTTCAAACGTTTTCCACAACCTTGAGCCAGAGTTTCCGTCGACTGCGATTAGGCAACCTTCAACAGAGTCCGTTCCATAAATGACTCCGTCCATCAACATGGGAGTCGCGTTGCCGCTGTGGACTGCACTCTTGGGCTCACCTCGCCAAATTTCTTTTGCTTTGGCTTGATCCTCGGACAGTTCGATCAGAACAGCTTCGTTGTGGATCGAACTGGCGTACATGCGGTTGCCTTCAATCATGGGTCTGGCGATGGACATCCCATACGATGGTTGCATGGGAATGCTCCAGTTCTGCTTCCCGTTTTCCGGATTCAAACTCACGACAGCTTCGGGGTGGAAAGCGATTAGCTGCCGTATGTGTCCTGTTTGGATGATTGATAGTGGGCAATAACCCGCCTCAGAATCTAGTGCTTTCCAGCGGATGTCACCCGTCCGTTTATCAAATGCGACAACGCCCTGCCCTTCACCACCAACCATCGTATAGAGGAGATCTCCGTCGACCAAAGGATGGGAAGCAAAACCCCAAATTGGTGTTTCTGCGTTCAAGTCACGTTTCAGGCTGCGTGACCACACAACGTTTCCATCTGCTACCTGCAAGCACTTGAGGTCACCTTCACTGCCCATAATAAAGACATGTTCTTTATCGACGGTTGGTGTGCAGCGAGGTCCGTTCGGATAGGAAACGCTGTAGGGGCATTGGTAGGAGTGGGTCCACAGGATTTTTCCGGATGAGGCGTCGAGTGCCACTAACCGCTCCTGCCCATTCAATTTTGCTCTTTCGCCCGGATTATTGAATGCATCACCGGAGATTTTTTGGTAGTCAAATAAGAACACACGCCCACTGGCTGCAGCAGGTCCAGCGTATCCACTATAAATTGGGACTCGCCATTTGACCGGTAACCCCGTATCGGGGATCTCGTTGATGATTCCGGTTTCGCGGTACACTCCGTCACGAGAATTCCCCATCCAACCTCGCCAGTCATCAGCCATGCATGAAAAAGTGAGGATTTGCATTGAAACTATGCTGGCAATTGCTGTCGTCGTAAGCCTAGAGGGGCGTAATTCCATGATTCTTTTTCGGTGGGGAAAGGGAAATCAAGTCGATGAGTGCTCTTTGTTTTTTATATCATTATAAGCCGTGAGGGATCAGTTGAAGATGGCCAAGAACGAAAAGGAAATGGGTGTTGACGAGTGTCGTCGCTTGGTTCTGATGCGGCATGCAAAGAGTGACTGGGGAGACAATACGCTGTCAGATCACGATCGACCGTTGAATCGGCGTGGGATGGAAAATGCTCCGTTGATGGCACAGTGGATGCAGGAAAACGATCTGATCCCTGATCAAATCATCTGTTCGAGCGCTGCGAGAACTCTCGAAACAGTTGAGTTAATGCTCCCCGTCTGGCCCCGAGAACCCAATTGGTCGTCGGAGGAATCGCTTTATTTGGCAACACCAGACACCATTGTGTCGGCGATTCGTTCTGGTCCGGCAGGGGCAGCGACGTTGATGCTTGTCGCTCATAATCCGGGTATGACCTACCTTGCGAGTATGCTGGCTGGGAAGGGTGTTGATATGCCGACCGCGGCGATCGCTGTCTTTCAAGTAAAGAATACAGAATGGTGCGATATGGATCCGGGCACACCACTGCAATTGACACACTTCATGCGTCCCAAAGCCCTGTAGATCGCATGGATTTTCCTATACATTGGCTCATCATTGTTGCAGTTGTCATTGGACATTTTGGGCTCAATGTGGCGATCTATAATCGCATCAACGGCACAGCTATACCACGCTGGACCTTGAAAAGAATAACCAAGGTGCTTCTGCTCTGGACCGTTGTGGGGCCAGTATTGATCGCTTTTTTCTATTCTGGATTCGTTGTAGATTTCTTCTGGGGGCGCCCAGTTTCACCACCTCTACCTCTCATTCTCTACGCTTACTTATGCCTTGCTGCGTGTATTGTGTTTGGTATTCCATGGCTTATCTGGCGTCCAATATTCAAACTTGAGTGGGTATCTGCAAAGCGACGTGTTGAGGTCATTGATGTTCAGGCTACTACAGGCAACTCATTAGCTCTGAGCACTAAATGCAAAATTGCGAGGCACTTGCCTTGGAATCAGATTTTGGAATTGTCGGTTGAGGAAATCGATTTACCCGTTCGTGGATTGCCACAGGGATTGGATGGATATCGGATTGCTCATCTTTCTGATATTCACCTGACGGGCGATATCCATTCAGATTTTGCCGGCTACGCCGTACATCGTGCCGCTCAGTGGCAGCCAGATCTGATGGCCTTGACTGGTGATATCATCGATAAACAGATTTGTGTAGATTGGTTGGTCGATATGTTTTCCCCCAGCGATTGTCGTGATGGCTGTTTCTTTGTGCTTGGTAACCATGACACCCGAATTGTTGATTCCCGGCAGACGCGGGAAGCGATGAGTCGGGCGGGGTGGACTGATCTGGGAGGTCGCAGCCTGCGGGGTCCTCTTGCCGATGGAGTCGAGGGGATGCTGATTGGCAATGAGTACCCTTGGTACCTGTCTCTTATACACATCTCCGAGCCCACGAGACCGAGGCTGATCTC
>CAJXTM010000948.1 GCA_913061385.1 uncultured Rhodopirellula sp.
CGATGCCTGGGATCGAGACGCCTCGACCGGTTTAGCCATGCTGCGACGTGACGGGTTCGCCTCCATGAATGCAGGCAAAGAGGTCGGAACGCTTACGACGAGACCCGTGACGTTCCGGGGAAAGCAACTGTTTGTGAACGTTGATTGCCCCGAGGGCGAATTGACTGTCGAAGTACTGGATGAGGGCGGGAACGCGATCGAGCCGTTCACCCTAAAGAACTGTGATCCGGTTTCCGTGGACAAGACACTTGCGGAAGTCAATTGGCAAGAAGACAACGATCTCTCGGCCCCTGTCGGCAAACGGGTCCGGTTCCGGTTCCATCTCAAAAACGGCGCCCTATACGCCTTCTGGGTCAGTCCCGACGAGTCCGGCGCCAGCAACGGATACGTTGGGGCCGGCGGGCCGGGGTTTGCCGGACCGAGAGACGCTGTTGGAAGAAGCGCTGCGGGAGCCAAGAGCCAACAAACCGAATCAGGCGACAAGAAAGCTCAATCAGGAAATGGAGACTGACACAGGACTTGAGGAGCACCTCCATTACTTTCGCTCGCGTCGGTGATATCGACCGACTGCAATTCTGGTTTCTTCTTCGAGCCAGCGGTTGGAACAACCTCAGCGGATTGCGCAATCAGCTCCGCGCATTCGGTGTCGCACACCGACGGATTCTATTGGTTCGCTTGGTCGCTTCGCATGCTCTTTGGAGCCCGCTCGGGCAGCCTGGTGTAAATTCCCGGAGCGTACGAGAAGAGGAGTAGCTTTGGACACTCAGTCCCGTGGGGTCAAAAAAGTCTAACGAACACTGTGGCCGATGGATTGTCTTGATGCAGAAAGTGACTTGTTCACGCATTTACGATTCCTCCGCCTGGGTACCTCATGGATTCGAACCCATGCTTGCGGAGTCCAATCGCGCGGAAGCGGGACCGAGCGCGGAGGCTTCGGTAGTTTGAGTTATCCACATGCTCGTGCCGGACGCTACAGTTGGTTTCCACGGCTACTGTTAGTTGACAGACATGACTGGCGCGGTAGAAGAACTCCCAGTGCTCGTAAGTCTTGAGTTGTGGCTCCCAGCGAACGTTGACAATCGTCTCCCGCCTGGCCAGAAACGCATTGCTAGACATATCACACCAGGCAACGCTGCCCACACGTTCATGCTCACCGCGGTACATACAGATTCGTTTGCCGTTCATCAGTGGGGCAAATAACAGCGGCCGTCCGCCACCACCCTGACGCACACCGAGAATGTCAATGTTGCCGTTTGAGAATCTTTCACACACTTGCGGTAGTTTCAGTTTTGGCGTGACAACGTGATCATCGTCCAGCAGAAAAATGTACTCAGTCTCTGCAGCTTCGATGGCCGTATTTCTACCAACGCCCACACCGACGTCGTGCTGATCAAGATTGACGACATTGGAATACTTGGAGGATTGTGGATAACACTCGCTGTAACGTTTCTCTGGAACTCCGTCGTCGACGACAACAATGTTCGGCTCATCAACGTGTTTGCGAATCGACTCAACGAGCCTGTGGCATGACCACGGCCTGTGGACCGTCTTAATACAGAAAGTGATGTCTCGAGTGGAGACTGAATGGCTCATGGCTTCACCCGAACTTTCGTAAGCGTGGATTCACGTGGGCGACTGCCGATGCGACTTCATCTTCGGTCGGTTCAATGCCAAGGAAGTCGATTAGCCGCTCGATCACTTGCTGTGGGGAGGACGTAAGCTCCGAAAACTCAATCCTGTGGACGGGCACTTCCGAATGAGTGGCAATAAACCTCTCGCGGTGATCCAGCAGCGATCGTTGTAGCTTTGCACACGGTGCATCATCCGCTGCAAACCACTGCCCACGATGTTTGATGCTGCGATCATGCAGCGATTTAATGGAGGCTTCGATCGGCCGGTCGACGGAGATGATTCGTAGTGATTCACCCATCGCTTGGTAAAGCGGCTCAATGAATCTGCACAGGTGTGGATACTTGCCGCCGGCCACGGTACGATCTCGATTGGCCTCGACCTTGCGTCCCACGATCCAGTTTTTCAGTTTGCATTCAAGCTGTTCGTCATTGATGGTTGGATTGACAGTCGGGAACTTCATCACACTCTCACAGAGATTGGCTAGGCCAACTGCCTCGCCCCCGCCGGTCGCCTCGTAGCCACCCAGTTCATTCCCCATGTGGACGCCCAGATGGTGCATGATCATGGCGACACACGATGTGCCACTGCGATGTGGACCGAGGACCGCGAAGAATGGCGAATCACTGTGGTCAGCGTTACGGGCGTCGTTGAAGAAGCGTGTCTGTTTCCATTTGCGTCCACAGATGTTGGACTTGGTTGGAAGTTGTCCCGCCATCCAGCGATCGGGGACGTAAACGGAAATTGATTCCTTGCTGACGTTTTGGCCTTGGACAAGAGATTGGTACCTTCTCTGAATCAACCGGCCCAGATGATGGTCAATGTGATGCTTGCTGTGCCAGTTACTCCACGTGAGATGCCGGTAGAGCGTTTTCATCGACTCGCGCCCGCGCACCATGAAGGCATGGGTACGGTTAACGTTGTAGGGTCGATAGACATGCTCAGAGACTTTATGGGGTGGATGCTTGGCGGCATAAAGATGCTGACCCCCGAGATAGGCCAGCCCCCAGTCTTCTGGCTGTCTCTTAT
>CAJXTM010000949.1 GCA_913061385.1 uncultured Rhodopirellula sp.
GTCAAACTGAATCGTCGCGTTACCGCTAAGACGATGTGAATTTTGTTCAAAAATGCGATCTAACGAAATGTCATTGAATCGCGATCCACCAAGATCAATCCACCAGTGATTTTTATCGAGCTGCCATGTCATGGTGCCAGTGTATTCAGCGTTAACGCCCAGTTTTTCCATTTCGGGCAGGAAGTCGGCGATGGCGGAGCAGGGCAGGGCGGTGCCTCGTGTGTCCAGTGACCACCTCGTGACCGGGCGTTTGCCACTGCGGTCGCGACGAACCGTGATATTGATGGGTGTGTCATAAACGGAATTGGCAGGAAGGCAGTTTAAGCTTGCCTCGACTGCATCTTCTTGGGGAGTGACCAAAGCATCCACGTCTTTAAAGGTTACCGCCCCTGTGCGACTGTGTAGTGTCAGATCGTTTGCTGAGACCCGCATTGGCGTCGCTGTCAAATCAGGGCGGCAGAGGAAGCGTTGGTGAAGCAGGTGCCAGATCCCCTTGAGTTCAGCTGCCTGGACTTCTGCCTGTTGAAGCAGAAGCGTTACCCGACCACCTTCCGCAACGTGTTCAATCTCGCGGATGTGAGCGATTTCCTGGGCCGTTTCTGGTTCTCTGATCGTGACGCCGAGCAACCGGAAACTCGATGGTGTTGCCTTTTCGAAATCTGCGATCTCGATCACCAGACCAGTTGTGTGCGAAAACTCTGCCTCAAGTTTTGCCAATGCGCGGTGGTGATACCATGGCGTCCACGTCATCAAAATGCATAGACAGGTAAAACAGGTTGGGACCGCGCAGCAGAACACGAACAACAATCTTGCGGTCGTTCGCTGAGTTCGTTCGTGCATGGTTCGTCCTGTTGGCGAATCGCCCAATCCGACAGGTCAGAGACCCGTGCGCTCGGAATGGTGAGGCCAGATGAAAGGCAAACGGCCTTCCTGCAGAGCGTTGCAATCTTAGATTCACGGATGGATCCACCGATAGGTCGTTTCGCGGTGGGATGGCAGTTGGGATGAATGGAAATTGCAATCGTTTTTCGCAACTTTTGTCCCCTGTCATTTCCGAGTGAGTTCCATGCAGATGTTACGAAAAGCCGTGGGCTTGTGGCTTTTTCTCGTTGGGAGAGGTCTTTTTATGATTTCCGCCATGAATGTCACCGTCGCTAGTGATCCCCTGGCCAGACTTGAGAGCATGTCAATCGCTGCATTGCTATCAATTCAGAGCAGTATTTTGTTGTCCAGTTGCTCTGTCTAGCAAAAGTTTTTTGGCAATGCCGGCTTTCTCTTGTTGACCTTTTGATTGCCTTGGATGGGCCGTTTCAGCTTGGACCTGCACTCATGCAGAGGAGTCGTGGCGGAGTTGGTGATTGGGTTCGGGATCGCGACAACGGCGATAGCAATGGTTGCCTGAAGCAACCATTGCCACCTGCTGTTGATGATTTTTCCCGTTGGAAGTAGCGCGGTCTCTCTCGCTAGGTGGAATTCGAGTTGTGCTGGCAGTTTCTGCTGAGACTGTCTGCTGAGACTGCACTAGCCAATCAGGTCGGGCAGCACTGACCCGTGGACATTTGTAAGTCGCCGTTGGATACCGTTGTGGTAATAAGTAAGACGTTGATGATCGATACCCAGCAGGTGCAGTAGGTTTGCGTGCAGATCGGGCCAACTCGTGCGTTGTTCAGTCGCCTGCCAACCGATCTCATCAGTGGAACCGTAGGTGCGACCTCCGGGCATTTTGGCACCTGCCATGAAGATCGAAAATCCATTTTGATTGTGGTCACGGCCTATTCCAAGCTTGTCCGAAGCTGACTGCGTGAACGGAGTACGTCCAAATTCTGAAGTGCAGATGACGATGGTGTCGTCTAGCATTCCACGCTGGCGAAGATCTTGAATCAAGCCGGCCAAAGGTTTGTCTGCCCGGCCAGCTTCACGTCCATGGTTTTGCTTCATGTTTTCGTGTCCATCCCAATTAATTCGGGGTGAACCAAAGGCGCCACCCGAGTACAGTTGCACGAATCGAACTCCCTTTTCAAGCAATCGACGCGCTAACAGGCAGCTGCGTCCAAAGTCCATCGTTTCAGGATTTTCAAGACCATACATTTGGTATGTTGATTCTGATTCTTTGGTCAGGTCGGTTACCTCTGGAACTGCCATTTGCATTTTTGCGGCTAGGCCATAGCTGGCGATTCTGGCAGCGAGTTCGTCATCAGTGCCGCGAGTGTTGAAATGTTTACGATTGATTTGATTCAGCAGGTGTCGACTTTCCAGATCGCGAATAGCGGAGATGTTTTTTGGCGGAAAAAGATCGTTGACTGGTTTACCCTTGCTACGCATGATCACACCTTGATGACGAGCAGGAAGAAACCCGTTGCTCCAATTGATGGAGCCGCCGGCGGGTAGACCACGAGTGTCGGGAATCACCAAATAGGATGGCAGTTCATCTGTTTCACTTCCCATTCCATACGACATCCATGCGCCAAATGTCGGAAAGCCGTTGAGTCGAAAACCGGTGTTCTCCTGAAAGGTTGCTGGAGTATGGTTGGAAGTTTCGGCGAACATTGAGTTAACAACGGTCAGCTCGTCAGCAACCTGACCGAGATGTGGGAACAGATCAGAGACTGTCTCTTATACACATCTGACGCTGCCGACGACTCCTTACGTGTAG
>CAJXTM010000950.1 GCA_913061385.1 uncultured Rhodopirellula sp.
GATCAGCCTCGGTCTCGTGGGCTCGGAGATGTGTATAAGAGACAGATGTAGAGCTCTTCAAGCCGATTATTCTCCAAGACTGCAATCCGGCATTCTTCCGGCTGCAGTACATTGATTAGCATTTCTTTCTTCATCGACAAGCACCTCAGGGGTGTTAGGCCAGCTTAATGCGGAACCAAAACGATTCCGGCATGGACGCCGACGGTGGTAATGTTTTGTTAGTGGCCTTCGAAGCGGCATGAAAACACTTCATGCTTTTTCCTCTTCGTGGCTCATGTGTGAGTTCATCCGTGTCTCCCAAGTTGGTGACACGGCTACCAGGTCAGAATCACATCCGTTGGGTTCCTGTTTCAGTTCAACGGAGACGCGGCGTATTAAAGTGCCGAGTTCTACCCAATCACCGAAACCCAAAAGATCGAGGACGTCTCCTGGACGCAGAGATGCCGCCTGGCTTGCTGCCAATCGCAGCCTGACGACGTTGCCGTCCAATTCAAGCTGAGTAATCTGTTCGGAAACGTTAACAGTCAGCGTTTTCTTTTTTCGCTCAACCGACACCGTTTCCTGTTCAAGTAGTTTTTTGATCGCTGTGTCGATCTGTTCTGCTGTCAGTCCCGGCACGATAGAGATGGTGTAATCGCTTGTATCAAGTTGTGCCTTGCTCATGCCCTCAGGCAGACGCGTGACACTCTTAATATTGAGGCCTGGCTGTTGGTCCGCTTCCAGTCGCTCAAACAGAGCTTGAGCAGACAGTTCTTCAGCGAGATCAATTTCCACGACTTCATCGAGGCTTTCAACACCCAGTGCTAACGCCGACGGAAAGCCAACCCTCGGCTTGGGGTGAAAACCCTCAGTCATCGATAGTTCCAACTGTGCACGACGCAATAAACGCTCCCAAAGTCGGGCGAGATCACGGTGACTGATCCACCGTAACAGGTCCGTCTTGCTAAACCGAATCCGGTAGCGAATCCGCAAGATAGGTGCGGACGCTTTGTCGTTGTCAGGCGTTGTCTCCGCATCGGGAGCGTTGCCGGATTCGATTTCGGTTGGCGCTGGGTCGGTCACGGTTGGTATTGAAGGAGGGGGTGAGTGTTTTATTTATTAAGTCACGATTAGCTCAGGAACCAAGACACCTAGGCGATCTAATAGATACACATCTACATCTCGGGCTGAATCCAGTGTCATGACACGTTCTGCAATCTGCTTGCATTCTTCGATTGACACGCTTCGTATCGCTTTTTTGATTCGTGAAAGTGCTAACGGGGGAACGCTGAGGTTTCTCACCCCGAGTCCAACCAGCAGCAGTGCTCGACCGGGGATGCTGCTCATTTCGCCGCATACAGCCAGCGGTCTGCCCCAGTCATCTGCAACCTCGACACATCTCTGTATTAAGCGCAACACGGCAGGATCGCTTGATTGGTATAAGTCGGCGACGTATTCGTTGCTCCGGTCAACAGCAAGGGTGTACTGTGCGAGGTCGTTGGTACCGATGCTCAGGAAATCGACTTCCTTGACAAAATGTTCAAGCATCACAACCGCCGCCGGCACTTCGACCATCATTCCCACCGGAATCTCAGCGCGATGCGGAATGCCTTCGTCTTTAAGATCCTGAGCGACCACATTGAGCAACATTCTCGCTTGCCGCAATTCTCCGATGGTTGTGATCAATGGGAACATCACCCGAATGTCTCCGTGCGTCGCAGCCCGCAGGATGGCACGCAGTTGAGGGCGAAACAGGTCAAGATTCCTCAGTGAAAGTCGGATACTACGGAGTCCCAGAAACGGGTTGTACTCTTGCTCAGCCAATGGGCGATGGCCCATTTTGTCGGCGCCTAGATCCAGCGTGCGAATGACCACGGGGCGGCCATTCATCTCAGTCACCACCTGGCTGTAAGCTTCGTAGTGATCCTCTTCGCTTGGTTCTTCGCTGCTGGCCAAATACAAAAACTCGGTACGATAGAGCCCGATACCATCAGCCCCCCGCTCTAAGCAGGAGCCAGTCTCGTGCGGAAACTCGATGTTCGCGCTGAGTCTGATTCGAGTTCCGTCTGCGGTTTCGGCAGGAAGATCTCGCAATTCCGCCAGTTGAGCACTCAGCGTGTGACTCTGTTGAATTCGTTCCTGGTAGCTCGCCAGAGTTTTATCGTCCGGATCCAGGATTATCTTTCCGCGATCTCCATCAACAATCACCCGCGTGCCGTTTGAAACGGAATCTAGAAAGGTACCGATGCCAACCACAGCCGGTAGTTCAAGACCTTTCGCGACAATGGCGGTGTGACCACCGGAGCCGCCAACCTCAGTGCAAAAGCCCTGCACATATCGACGATCAAGGTTAGCGGTTTCACTGGGTGACAGATTATGAGACAGAATCACAACTGGCTCAGTAAGGTCTGAAAGGGGCTGCTCATCAAAGGCCCCGAGTTGCTGAAGCAGTTGTTTTTCGATATCGAGCACATCTTCAGCTCGCTCGGCCAGCATCGGATTCTCGAGGCGACGGAGTGCCGACGCATAGTTCCGAAAAACGCGGTTCACTGCGTAGTCTGCAGCGTGCAAATCAGTTTTGATTCGGCGTCGTAACTCAGCATGCAATCTCGGATCACTGAGCATTTGCATGTGGGCGGCAAAGATATCGCCGGTTTCATCACCGGCGAC
>CAJXTM010000951.1 GCA_913061385.1 uncultured Rhodopirellula sp.
AGCTTACCTGCCTGACTCATGCTTTCCGCAGTTTCTGGGCTAAGCTCCACAACACTCATGATCTGATTTCGCAGCAACGCAGACAAAAGCGGGTTGGACCTGCCTGCTTTCAGATCAATCGCTGCCTGCTTGTGCATTTGATTCAATGCATCCGCATTGAAGGCAGATTGTTCCGTTCGCTTTTTTCCCGGAGGCCCGCCGTCTGAAAAAACGATCTTGTCAATTGCAATCGATGCATCACCGGTATCGATGAACTCCAAGTAGGCTTTGTGGCCTCTGTACTTTCGCAAATCCCCAGCAAGACTTTTCCACTGCCACTTCCCCTGAGTATCGGTGCCCTTATTATTCAGGAATGTCCCGCGGAACAACAACGCATTGAACTCTGCCATTTGAAAGTTATCGATAACAACACGAGCAGCCACGTTTGCCGACGCCTTCATCAAGACATGGATACGATCCGCCGTGATTTCAAAAGTTGGAGAGCGGAGGATACCAACCTGTTTTTTTCCCGCCACGTTGCTATCGACCGTGTTCGGAACCAGCAATACACCATCTGCCCCGACTTCAATGCCTGAGCCGATGGGCACAAAAGCCCCCCCCGAAGACGTCCATCCTTCGGGCAGGGAATCACCTTGGAAGTCAACGAACACATTCTGGTTTTCGAGCTCATAACCTGGGTCAGTCAGCTCGCTCTTGATTGCTTCATGTTTATTAAACCAACGTTCCAGCATGGTGGGATCGAGCCCCGCTGCTTTTGCGGCTTTGCCCAACAACGCACTCTGGTCTGCATCCGGCTTGGAATCCGCCAACACCTGCATAACGACGCGATAGTAGTCACCGGAAAGCTTTTCATTGGAGCCAGACAGGTCACTGGCCCTCAGTGCGTTAAGGGCGGTCCGCCGCAAGCGATTAATTTCGCGAGTTGTTGCCGAGCGTTCCCCAGAAGGATCCAACGGATACTCCTGCCTACAACTACTCTGCAGATAAGCGCTCAAGGCATAATAGTCGGCAGTTGTGATCGCATCAAATTTGTGGTCATGGCAACGTGCACAGGCAATCGTAAGACCAAGAAAAGATTTTCCAAAAACATCGATCTGGTTATCCATGATATCTGCTTCGTTACCAAGCACATCCGTCGGAGCATGAGTCGCCTCATGGAGATACCAGAATCCGGTGCCGATAATCGATTCATTCCAGCCTTCTTCTGGATTTGTTCTTGGCTCGTCCAGCAAGTCTCCAGCAATATGCTCACGCACAAACTGATCAAACGGAACATCCGCATTGAAGGCTCGGATCAAATAGTCTCGATATTCGTGAGCATGCCGAAGGGGATAATCAAATTCATGTCCGTACGTCTCGGCGTATCGAACGAGGTCCATCCAGTGCCTCGCCCATTTTTCTCCAAGATGCGGCGACTGCAACAACTCATCAACGACAGTTTCGTAGGCGTTGTCACTCTCGTCATTTAGAAAGGCCGCAAACTGTTCCGGCGTTGGTGGCAAACCAACCAAGTCAAAATACACACGACGCAACCACGTCCGGCGGTCTGCTTCAAACGCCGGCTTTAATCCTGCCGCTTCAATTTTGTGCAGGATAAATCGGTCCAGATCTGAACGTGGCCATGCACCGTCCCCGACCCATGGCAATTCCGGTTTGACAATGGGACGCCAACTCCAATGCTCGTTGTAACGTTTCTGAAGATCAAATCCATTTCCGGCAGGTTTGACAGGTCGCTTGGCAGTCCGAGGATCAGGGGCCCCCATTTTGACCCACTTTTCCAACGTCTCAATCTCTTTGTCCGAAAGCTTAGAGCGTGGAGGCATTGCCGCTACTTTATTTTCTTCATAACGAACAGCATCGATGACGAGACTATCATCCAAGTTGCCAGGAATGATCGCGGGACCTGACTCTCCTCCCGTCATCCAGCCCCATTTTGAGTCCAGCAACAACTCGGCTTCGACTTCATCCGCAGTTGCAGAATGGCATTCGTAACAATGCTCGACAAAGATGGGACGCACCTTTGACTCAAAAAACTGAATTTGTTCGGCGCTCGGCGTTTCCTCTGCCAACAGCTCATGCATTCCCACGAAAGACAACACACAGACCAGAACGCCCGCACACCGAGCAGCGCAGACCGAACGATCCGCCGTAAGCCGGGAATAGGAATCAAGTGACTTTGAAGATGTCATGCAAAGTTGTTTAAAACGGATCATGAGATCACCTGCTTAATAAGATTTCCATGCACATCGGTCAGTCGCATGTCGCGACCACTAAAACGGAACGTACTTCGCGTGTGATCAACGCCCAGCAGGTGAAGCATGGTTGCGTGCAGATCATGCATCTCAAATCGGTCCTCTACCGCGCGGTACCCCCACTCATCCGTAGCACCAACAGAAGCCCCTCCTTGAACACCGCCGCCTGCCATCCAAACGGTAAACCCAAAAGGATTGTGATCCCGTCCATTGGATCCTTGTGCAAACGGCGTTCGCCCAAATTCACCGGCCCAAACGACCAGCGTCGATTCAAGCAACCCTGTGCGTTTCAGGTCTTTAATGAGAGCAGCAATCGGCTGATCAACCGTCTTGCAGTTTTTGTTATGTCCATCAATTAGCCCTCCATGCTGATCCCAGCGATCACCATCTGTCTC
>CAJXTM010000952.1 GCA_913061385.1 uncultured Rhodopirellula sp.
CGCGGGTTCGAATCCCTCCGCTGGCTCTTTTTTACGAGAAAAACAAGAATCAAACAGTCCCAGAGAGAGGAAGCAAACCGAAATAGCAGATCAATGCGGCAGCGATTTAGAGACAGAAAAGAGATTTATTGGGGGTTTGCCCGAGTGGTTAAAGGGGGCGGACTGTAAATCCGTTGGCTACGCCTACACAGGTTCAAATCCTGTAGCCCCCATTTTGACCAAAACGCGTGCACTGCCGGCGACAATTTCTGCAACATTCAACTACCGTGCCAGAATGATCGGTGACCCAATTCAGCCAGTGACCCAATTCACCGGTGATTGGGTTAGAAGATTGGCAAACGGTGCAAAAGCGACGATTCAGGAAGCAGGAGTGATAGACAACCGACGATTTGTTCGTCACCATCCTTCATCTCAAGGATTCCTTTCGCGGGTGTAGCTCAATGGTAGAGCAGCAGCCTTCCAAGCTGAATACGAGGGTTCGATTCCCTTCACCCGCTTGTCAACAAGCTGCTGTAGCTCAGTGGTAGAGCACTTCCTTGGTAAGGAAGAGGTCATGGGTTCAAGTCCCATCAGCAGCTCTTTGGCGGCGGCAGGCTCCGAGCATTGCTTTCAACTGTGATGAGAAAGCTGTGATTTATCCAGATTTTGTTAATCAGTGATTGCAAGAATCGGTCGATTCCGCAACAACTAGGACCACCAAATCAAGCAACTGACTTCAGATGCGGTGGTTTTTTGAAGAAGAACATTGTGTAGACAACGCTTCCCACAGTGGGAGGCGTGATTTTGACATTCGTTCAAACTTTGTTTGAACGATCTTGACCAGTGCGGCTGGATTGACGGCGGTCAAACCGTGGGTGTGAACACGGGCGTTATCAATTTGGGCTGATCCGGAGCGTATCTCTGGCCAGTAATGGCACGGTCGGATGCAGGTGAATTAGAAATGGCTAAGGAAAAATTTGAACGGTCCAAGCCCCACGTTAACGTTGGGACGATCGGCCACATTGATCACGGTAAAACAACCACCACCGGCGCTATCCTCGCAGTGCAAGCTGCTAAGGGACTAGCCGAAGCGAAGGGTTACTCGGATATCGCCAAGGGCGGTACCGTGCGTGACGATACCAAGACAGTGACGATCGCTGTGGCTCACGTTGAGTATGAGACGGACAACCGTCACTACGCTCACATTGACTGCCCCGGCCACGCTGACTTTATTAAGAACATGATCACCGGTGCCGCTCAGATGGACGGCGCGATCTTGGTTGTGTCGGCTGCGGACGGACCGATGCCTCAGACGAAAGAGCACGTTCTGCTCGGTCGTCAGGTGGGTGTTCCGTACATCGTTGTCTTTTTGAACAAGTGTGACCTCGTCGACGACGAAGAGTTGCTGGAACTGGTCGAGCTTGAAGCTCGCGAGTTGCTAAGCAAGTACGACTTCCCAGGAGACGATGTCCCTGTGGTTCGTGGTTCGGCGTTGCCAGCTTACAACAACCCTGCAGACCCGGAAGCCAGCAAGTGCATCAGTGAACTGATGGACGCGTTGGACAACAATATTCCTGAGCCTGTCCGCGAAGACGACAAGCCATTCTTGATGGCGATTGAGGACGTGTTCTCGATCGAAGGTCGCGGTACTGTGGCGACTGGCCGTATCGAGCGTGGAGTTGTCAAAGTAGGTGAAGAAGTCGAGATCGTCGGACTGGCCGCCGTACCGACCAAAACTACCTGCACCGGTGTCGAGATGTTCCGCAAGGAAATGGGCGAAGGTCGCTCGGGTGACAACGTTGGGTGCCTGCTTCGTGGCGTCAAGCGTGAAGACATCCAGCGTGGCCAGTGCTTGGCAAAACCAGGTAGCATCGATCCTCACACCAAGTTCGAAGCAGAGGTTTACTGCTTGAGCAAGGACGAGGGCGGTCGACACACCCCATTCTTCAGCGGCTATCGTCCTCAGTTCTACTTCCGCACGACGGATGTCACAGGAACAGCGGACTTGGTCGGTGCAGAAATGTGCATGCCTGGAGACAACGTCAAGGTCACCGTTGAGCTTCACAAGCCAATCGCGATGGACGACGGTGTCCGCTTCGCTATTCGCGAAGGTGGAAAAACAGTTGGATCAGGTGTTGTCACCAAAATCCTTGAGTAAAAGCGTGTGACCAGATTTTCACGCTAAAACGGGTAAATCGTTCGCAATTCTGATGGCCAACGGAGCATTTGACTCCGTTGGTCATTGGTTATTTAAGGCGTTTCCTGTACGATCACGGGTCATCCGTTGGATGCCCCCTGGCCCGAAGGGGTGTAGCTCAATTGGCAGAGCACTGGTTTCCAAAACCAGCGGTTGCGGGTTCAAGTCCCTCCGCCCCTGCTTTGAACTTGAAGAAGCAGACCGATCAGCAGACCGACTACCAACCCGCTTGAACGGGTTGCTGTTGGTGAAGACACGAAATATTTGCGTTATCGTAAAATCGATCACCACGGACTGGTAATCGATCCATTACACAATCAGGAGCAGACAGGTGTCACGAGACATTGCGGCAACCGAAAATGGTTCACTCATTGGAACCATGATTGGCGAACTTGCCAAAACAAAAGTCTACAAACCAACTCAGGGACGAATCGTCCGGCAATTAACCGCTTCGGCGATCTGGGTGATC
>CAJXTM010000953.1 GCA_913061385.1 uncultured Rhodopirellula sp.
TCTACACGTAAGGAGTCGTCGGCAGCGTCAGATGTGTATAAGAGACAGGAGTACGAATCGGAGTCCCTTCCTGCAAACCTCATGATAGCGGATGACCGATTATAAAAAACTAAATCCGGGGCCAGCAGCGGCAGTAGAGGGTCGTATTTTCTGTCATTCAGTCGCCAAAACCCTACAACATGAATCTTTCACCATACTTCGCTAACCGGATCTGCACGCGATCTCTAGCTCGCAGCGGACGTCCTTTCCACAATCCTGCATCAGCGTCAACAATCCGCAAAAAGCTTGTGCGATCGCAAAAAACCCAATGGTGACCGCCACCTTTACGGCGACCACCAACTTTCCAACGCCTTCGACAGCGTGGCCACGACATCGGACTGCCTGGGATCATCAATCAGGTTATTGGTTTCTGTTGGATCCTGAACCAGATCAAAGAGAGTCGCATTTTCTACATATCGATTCCAAGGATGCTGCTTCCCATTGGGTGAGGGGACGATCAACTTGTACTTACCCTTTCGAATCCAGCGATATGCCAAGTCGTGTTCCGGGGCACCGAGCATCGATGCATCTCCCGGATAAATTTCACCGAACACGGCACGCTCTCGGGACAGCGACTGTTCGCCCACCGCGGACGGCCACAGGCTGATACCTGGCAAGCCTGCCGGCCCATCCACCACGCCGGCGGCTTGGAGCAGCGTGGGCATCAGATCGATCGTATTGACCAACGCATTGTGTTTTGCGGCTTTGGTCCGCCCCGCCCACTGAATCAAGACCGGCGTTCGCAAGCCAGATTCAAATGGCGAACGTTTGCTGCGTGAAGTGTGATCCCAATCATTCATTGACTTCCTGAATCTCGCTGGATCAGGTTCCCATCCATTGTCAGCAACAAAGACAAACAACGTGTTGTCTCTCATTCCCCGTTGATCAATCATGCGTATCAATTTGCCCACGGTTGCATCAAACTGCATGATCGCCGCAAAGTACGGCACCTCATGCGGTTTCACCTTCGGGTTAGCAGCAACCGCGCGTTTGAATTTTTCAGAAGAGTCGTGTGGGGTGTGAGGCAGGAAGGGCGCGTACCAGAGAAAAAACGGATCCTGGTTCACATCATCAAGAAAGGTCGCAATGGGTTCCATTGTTTCCCGACCAATGGCAAGCCCGTGATCCCCATTACCGTGCGCGACCAAGTCTCCACTGGCGAGTCGTTTATCACCATAGCGACCACCCGATGGCTGCGCGATCGTCATTCCTTCTGTGAAGCCAGCGTTCCTCCAATGGCCTTCCCAGTACTTGCCTGTCTGGAAACAGCGATAACCTCGAGCCGCCAGAATTCGGGGAAGGGTAGGTCGGGCACGAATCAAACTGACCGCCTGCTGGCGAAGACGATCGAATTCCACCCGATCGATCTCAGAGGACTTTGTGAGGCGTGAAAATCCGGGCGGTGGATGATTGAAGTGCACTCCATGCTGATGCGGATAAAGCCCCGTCAACAGCGTGACCAACGATGGCCGACACACACTCGAGGGGACATATGCATCAGTATAAATCGCCGCACCGCGAGCCAATTCATCCAGATTAGGAGTTTGAACCCTCGCATTGCCCATGAAGCCAAAATCTGAGTATCGCTGATCATCGGCAATGATCAGCACAATATTTGGTGGACGATCGAGCCCCGCACTGGACACCTCAGCAAACGTGATGCTCGCAGAACAGAGCCAAAGAGAAAGTGTTGCGAAAAACATCGGTCCATTGTGTGCTTTTCCCGCAGCACTTCGGCTCGTTTGCTTTGAAACTGGCATCCAACGTTACCTTGCCATTTTCAGGACGATATCGAATTCTTTTTTCTTCACCGGCTGCACACTCAAGCGACTGCCTTTTTGAAGCAACACCATGTCTTCGAGGCTCGCTTTCTCGCGAAGTGAAGCCAGCGTCACTGGACTATCGAACTTCTTCTCCAGCTTGACATCCACCATGTACCAGCGGGGATTCTCAGGATCACTTTTCGCATCATAGTATTTGCTTCGCTTGTCGAAAGCATGACTGTCAGCATACCCCGGTCGGGAAACCACAGCGGTTCCAACCACAGCAGGCTCCTTACAAGCCGAGTGATAAAACAGCACCCGATCACCTTCCTGAATGTCATCACGCAACAGGTTCCGAGCCTGGTAATTCCGAACACCTTCCCAGCAGGTGGTCTGATTCGATTCGTTCTCCAGATCTGTAATGGAGTACGTCGTGGGCTCTGTCTTCATCAACCAATATTTCATCGTCATCTGGATCTACCATCAAAAACGTGGTGGGAAAATTTGCGGTTTAGCTAAATTATCCGCTCTTTAGAAATTCTTTGTAGATGGGGTGAATCGTTTGCCGATCAGTTCAATGTACGCCGGGATCGGCGTGCCTCGTCGTCGCGGGCATCCATGAGGCTTGCGACCACACAATGGGCCATGGAACGGGCCACAGAGCTACCGTTCCCTCTTTTTGGAGGCCCGAATCATGAATGCTGATGTTATCCACGCCGCTCTTGGTCTCACCTTCACCGCAATCTGGCTGCTCGTCGGACAGATTCTTGTCGCGAATCGTCAGGACCTGTCTCTTATACACATCTCCGAGCCCACGAGACCGAGGCTGAT
>CAJXTM010000954.1 GCA_913061385.1 uncultured Rhodopirellula sp.
CTCGTGGGCTCGGAGATGTGTATAAGAGACAGGAAGAAAGTTTTGCTGCCACTGGTTCCTGAATACATCGGATATGCAAATCAGTCACTGGGTACTGAGATTTTTACCGGAGTCAAGCCTGGCATCGAGTTGATTGGCGAACATGAGTTCAAGTACCACGTCGATTTTGATTCGATTCGTGTGGACGAGGATATTGCGGCAATCTGCGTTTCGCGTCCGACCAATCCGACAGGAAACGTTTTGACTGACGAGGAAATTTTACGCCTGGATTCTTTGGCGCAGGAGTTGTCAGTTCCGTTGATGATCGATAACGCTTATGGCGCCCCGTTTCCAAATGCGATTTTCACGGATGCGACGCCGGTCTGGAATGATGGCATCATTCTGACTCTAAGTCTCTCGAAAATAGGGTTGCCGGGAACGCGAACTGGCATCGTCATCGCACGCGAAGAAATCATCAGTGCCCTCGGGTCGATGACATCCATTGTTGGTCTTGCGAATCCCAATGTTGGGCAGGCAATCGTGAAGCCACTCATTGAAAGTGGTGAGATTCTCAGTCTTAGCGATGATGTTGTGCAGCCTTTTTATCTCGCCAAGTCGCGAAAGGCTCTTGGTTGGGTGGACGAGTTCTTTGATGGCCGGTTGCCGTATCGTGTGCACCGCAGCGAAGGAGCGTTCTTTCTATGGTTGTGGTTCGAAGATCTGCCCATCACGTCTCGTGAACTCTACGAGCGGTTAAAGGCACGCGGCGTCCTTGTTGTGCCGGGAAACTACTTCTTCTTCGGTGTTGACGACCCGCAGTGGCGTCACCGAGATGAATGCCTGCGTGTCAGTTTTACAATGTCGGATGAAATTGTGCGTGACGGTTTTCGTATCATCGCCGATGAAGTTGGCAAAGCTTACCAACAAGCCGTGTGTTGATAAGCTCGCATCGTTGACCATATCGTTCGGTGTAGGCGAACTGTGCCAGTTACCGGAGTGTCAGTTTCGAGCATCAGTACCGCCAAGTGGTGAGCAATGCTGACGCTGGTGAGCGTTCAGTCAGTGCCTCCGTTTCCAGTTCGCTCTAACCTCAGGAATCTGATTCGCTATCGATCAAGCGTCGGCGTTCATTTTGAGATTACCGCGTCACCATCGACTTTGATCGCGAATGGCTCCGTCAGCATCACGCGGTTGATTGCGAGGACAACTACATGGTCACCACTATCCAGTGGTAGGGTTCCAAGTGTCGTGGTGGGCGTCGGTTTGCCGTCGATCCAAGCGCTGATGCCATCAGCTGGAATGTCAATTTCTGCAATTCCTTCTCGCGGCATTGTGATACCAAAGCGAACAAAGGATGTGTGTGGCAATGTACGGTGTTGTTTGAACTGATCCAACTCGCTCAGTGGAATGGTGCCATCGACCTTGGTGGTTTGTGATCGCCATGTCATGTTCGTATCATTGCTGGCGGCAGTATCCATGCTCGTTCGATTCAATCGCGAGTTGGCCGCGTTGGTGTAGTTCAGTGTTTCCAGTGAACGCACGATCGGTTCTGTCGAAACCTTGTAGTCGGGTTCGCGTCCCAACGCCGACATGAAAGTCAGCAAGTCAACCAGTTCCTGTTGGGGTAAGGAATCGAGTAGTCCTTCGGGCATGAGCGATTTTCCGGGTTTGGTCTGCTCGATGGAGTCGAGGTCGATTTGCACCTCCTTGCCATCTGCCAGTCGCAAGCGAAGGCCATCTCCGTTCTTCCCAAGTGAAATGCCGTTGATGATTTCACCTTCGTCGGTCAGTACGGTGAGGGTTGTGAATCCTTCTTTGAGTTTCGCGCTCGGGTCGAGCAGTGCCTCAACGATGTAATCGGGTTGTGAGCTACCACCAAGACTGATCAGGTTCGGGCCGACTAATCCGCCAGCGTTTCCGATGGCGTGGCAGATGATGCACTGAAGGGATTTCCGCCGGTAGATTTGTTCTCCACGGGTTGCTGAGCCATTGCTTTTCATCTCAGCGATCAAGGCTGTTTGAAGCTCCGGCGTCAGTTTCCACTTCGCCTGTTCAAGCTGGCCGGCTGAGCGTATCGCTTTTTCAAGATCTGCTTGGCCGCCTGAAACACGGACATCACGCAATAGACTGCGGGCAACATCGGTTGGCAGCTTTGTGTTCTGGATCGCCTCAGCAAGCACTGGTGGCAGATCTTTTCGGCTAAGCATGCTGACAACCATCGCCGAGGCCGCGCGACTTGTTTCGTTGTCTTGCAGCAATTTCAGGATCATTGGGATCGCTGCTCGCGGGCGTCTAGCCGCAATGGCCCGGACGGCCGCGACTCGTTTTCCCGATTCCGGTGACTTTGCCAATTCGGCAAGGGTTTTCCTGACTTGTTGCGAATCGTAGGCTGCTAGGGTGTCGATGATCTTTTGTTGTGCGGGCCCCTGGGTGGTCGCTAGTGCCGTCAGCAAAGCCGATTCCAGTTCGTTGACTTTCCATACGTTCGCGATCTTTGCGACAACTTGAAGCCGCTCGTTTTGGAGGTTGGAGCCCGTTTGAGTGAAAAATTCGATCAATGCCTGGCCAACATTGGTTGGGATGGTTCGGTCTCTTTGCGCTGTCTCTTATACACATCTCCGAGCCCACGAGACCGAGGCTGATCTCGT
>CAJXTM010000955.1 GCA_913061385.1 uncultured Rhodopirellula sp.
GAGATCAGCCTCGGTCTCGTGGGCTCGGAGATGTGTATAAGAGACAGCTGCTTGAGTCAGTAGTGGCTCACCTTTGGGATCAAGCTCTGTGCTGAGCAGGACAAGTTTGGCTCTCTGCCATGCTTCATCCATCCCGATGAAAGGCAACTCTTGTAGAAACTCTTTCAACAGGATCGCAGTTGAGTTACCACCTACCGCCCAGCGACTGATCAAGACATTGCGGACCCCGGCGACGTTGAGTGCGACCAACGTACCGAACACTTCAGAGCCATCACCCATACGCCCCATTCCGACTGGTGTACGGAAGCCTGCGAGGATTACACTCGCGGGTACTTTAGCGGGGAACCGTAGCCATGCTGCAATATTGCCAAGCGGCGACCTTTGCTCGTAGGGAGCCATGGGTGTTAACAGGAAATTGCTAGTGTTCGGTGTCTGGGGTGCGGCGATGGCTAGGTGACCAATCTCATTTCCAAGGAACGCAGTTGGCGTGCTCGCTGCGTCGGGTAGGCGAACAGGGTCATTCAGAGTTTCGACAATCGAATCTGCAATTTGTTGATTCAGTTCGAGGTCACGAGGTGCAAAAAACTTACCAGTTGCGATTCCAATGGTGTGGTTGGCCGGGATGGCGGGAACCGGATGCAGAGCCAACGCCGGAGTAGCCACGTAGCGGATTTTGATCTGGTCACCGAAGAGCGGTGAATCCTCTTCGAGGAAAGGCAGCAATTCAAATGGCAGGTACCAGAGAGGACCATCAGGAACAATGATCAGCTCATCAAACTTTTCCGCGGTGATGGTTCCATCTTCAGGAATCAGCTGTCGCCTTAGGGCGACCGCATCTTTTTTCCATGACTCGTCCGTAGGAATGCGATCTCCACGCGTCTTGCCGACGCCAATCCCTCGGAGCACTTTGCCAATTTCAGATGGAATGCGACTGCTTCCGTTGATGGTCCACATCACAATTTTGTTTTTTGCTGATAGCGTTGCGTAAACGCGTTTACCAACCGAGGTAAAGGTCAGGAGTCCCGTTTTGGGTGGCAGCTTTGCAGCGGGACCTTTCTCTTCGAGAGTAGGCAAAGTTACCTGTGGTAGATGAATTCTGGACAGGGCTGCGACGCATGCTTTCGCTTCTGCTGTGGTCATTTCGGCCAGCGTCGGTTTGCCCGCGATGGCAACTGCTTTACGCACCTCGCTGATTGGGTTACCTGGTTTGTTTCTCATTGCCGCGACGGCAGGTGGCAGATCTTTTTCATCGGCCCGAGCGATTGCTCGAACCTGCGCCACACGGCCTCCCAACGGCAGCTGGCGGTGAAAGCGTGAGGCCAGCATACTGTCGATCGCTTGTAGCAATTTTTCGCCATAGCCAGTTGCCGCTGCCATGTTGACCCGTGCGACATGAGCAACCGAGCGGTCAACCATGACAGCTGCCAGCCCGTCTACCGGATCACGGCGCCAAACTTCGACTGGAGGATCTTCACAGTAGGATTCCAGTAGTTTTGTGACCGTGTTTTCAGAACGTGAATTGCCGATGGCCTGCTGTATCAAGTTGAACTGATAAACACGCGGCATCGATACCAGAACCTGACGCCGGTTGCGAGTGTTCAGTGCAAAGGTGAGCATCGGAACCATTGCTTGGTCAAGGACGCTCGACTGCGTGCCGGTGATTGTCGATCCTGATTCAGCTGCAATTCGGCTTCGAACATAGGAGCCGTAGGCGATGAATCGAGGAAGTGTGACATCCCGTCGGTTGGATAACGCTTCCGCGTTGCTCAGCATTTTGGTGGCCATCGCAAGATTACCAGCTGTGACTGCCGCATCAGCACCGGCAATCAGACAATGCAAAGTTGCAAAGCGTGACTCGCGAACCAGAGCTCCCGCGATCAGACTGGCAGACTCAGCAAGTGCTGCTGCCTGTTGCGGGTTGGCACTGCCTGCAGCCAGCTGGAATGCTTCACCAATGAACTCCGGCTGACCCAGAGCCGCTGCGACGTGCACGGTTCTCATCGCAACCGGGATCGCTGCTTCTGGTTTCTTGCTTCCAACCAATGCGTTGGTTGCTGCCAACATGGTGATTGCCGAAAGGGGGTGTGCGGTGCCGCCGTAAAATCCAACGCTTGGTGCATCGCCAATGATTCTTTGGTCATCCCGTTTGCCAAAGTACCCCACGCTACGGGCTGCTCCAATCATCGTTTTACCGATCGGAAGTGGAAGTTCAGCTGGGTACTTGATTGAGTCAAGCAGCAGAGCCGAGCCGGGGTCGTTTTCGCTCAGAGGTCCCAGCAAGACGCGGCGACGGTACGCCGCGGTTGCGATGCCCCGCATGATTTCCGCAACATCCATACTGCGAAAACTCAGCGATTCAATCGGGCCACCCTTTAGTAGTGTGTCGGACGTGATTCGTTGCCCTGATGCCACTGGTAACTTGTCTCGAAACGATGCTACGCGGACGGCGGCGGCGTCCGGCCACAAAAAAGCACGCTTAGAAACAGCAACACCAGGTTGGATTGCATTGTTCCAGTTCACGCCTCTAAGGAATTTGTGACGATTTAAAATTCGAACGATCTGATCAGATATCTGGCGGCAACTCGGTAAGTCACCCATCTGCCAGTAACACTCACCTAACAT
>CAJXTM010000956.1 GCA_913061385.1 uncultured Rhodopirellula sp.
AGATCAGCCTCGGTCTCGTGGGCTCGGAGATGTGTATAAGAGACAGGTACAAAGATGGTTATGCGGATGCTCGAGGTCGTTCGACTATGCCAGTGTGAGCGCACTTGATGCACAAGGGTGCAGCCGCTTTGTGATTCTTGTATACAGTGAGGAAAAAGGGGCAACACTGCACGAGGTGGCGGCGCCGAATCGGTAGTTGAAAACTGTCGCGTATCGTTTTGGCATTGATCGGATGCTATGAAGGATGCGCGAAATGGATAGTGGTGGACTGGAGATCCCTCAGTTGCATCAAGCTAATCGGAACCTGTTTGGGGTTGATTTGAAACAGGGATTTTCGTCCTCTATAGTGAGTAACCGCAGGTGTCCTGCTACCATCGAAATCCTGACGCGATGGCTAGGCCATGAGGCTCGTTTACCGGAGAACGCGTAAATGAAAAATTCCATAAATGTTGGTTTTGGATTGCTGATCGCCATGTTGATGGCTGGTCCGGTCAGAGGGCAGCAGATCTTTGATCTGGTTGAGCCCAGCGGAGACGTAACGGCAACAGCGAAAATCGAAGGCGGTCAAATCTTCGTCCAAAGTAAAGCTGGACAGCGGGCATCTTTTCTTCGTGACCCTGCTTTTGATTCTCTCGGTGGCAAATTTGTCGGTTATTTTAGTCCCAAGATGAACCGGGGACTTCGGTTTCCCCGCACGGGTACTGGGGTAATGCAGACGGTGGGTTTGGGAGATCCACAGCCACGTTTTATAAATACTCGACGGGCCGTGCGATTGCGCCGCGGACAGGTAGTGGCACCCTTTACCTTTGGAGCACCGATTTTTTTTCCGGGGCAGTTGTTCCCCGGGCACCAGTTTCATCGTGGGCACCAGTTTCACCCTCGGCACCAGTTTCATCGCGGGAACCAGTTTCACCCTCGGCACCAGTTGAACCCATGGCACCAGTTGAACCCATGGCACCAGTTGAACCCATGGCAGTGGTATGGTCCGCCGTTTGATTCTTTCATGTATGGGTACGCTGCCTGGTGGCCACGTCCACAATCTATTCTGGTCGACGCCGTTGTCGTTCCTAATCCGCCGTTGCCACCGGCTCGTTTAAAGCTGGTTAACGATGGCCGTCGTGAGCTTCAAGTAGAGATTCGCGATCTTCAGGATCAAACAAGAACCCGTGACATACGGATACAACCAAACTCAGCCACCGATATTGAATTGGTGCGTGACGCAGGTGGTAAACGAATCGAGCAATTTCGTGTAACGACACCCTATGGCTATCGGAGCACGCGTGAGATCGTAACCGAGTTTGAACCTGCTGTTCGATATGAGCTTGTAGTTCGCGAATGGGCAATGCAGTCAGTGGCCATTGATCGAACTGGTAAGAGTCCCAATGTGATTGAAGACATTAATTTTCAAGGGCGAGGGATCGGTCGTTTTTTTCTACCTCCAGGCCCCTTACTTCAATCGGGAGTCATAGGAGTCTATAGCGCTGCCTTGAGGCAAAAGAATGGTGGGACTGTGCCACCCCTTGTACCCACGGAGGACTTGCCAAAACGCGGTGGTCGCTCATTAGAAGATGCAGTGCTCGAAGCTCAGCGTGCCGCGCAACGGCGAGCGGCGGGGAATTAATCGGTAACCACTGAATTCGTTCTTCGATTTCGGTAAGTAGCGGTGCGTCGAGTGTGAGTGATATGGCTTGTTGTTGCTTAAACTTTGCGGATGAATTCCTCAGCGTAGCTTCTCACTTCACTGCCATTGAGGACGTGGACGGTACGTAATTGTTGGACTTGTTCATCACTGAAAGAATTCAGTGGAACATGCACGAGTTGTTTGCGATATCGTCGTGCTAGTTTTCGAAAGCCGTTGCCAGGTGGCAAAGCTGACAGGACTGCTATCTGCTTTCCTCGAGAATGAATGCAGGCTGCAGCTAACAGACGTTCTTCAAGTGTCTCTGTGTAATCCAGTCTCGCATCGGTCCAGACGTCTGGGATGACTACCGGTGGGTAAAGAAACAACGCCCCACCATACACGCTCAAACCGATCCCTGGGCCGACCATTTCGTCTTCGTAGTTTGTCGCGTAAAGAGATAGAGTCGATTCGTTTTTATGTTCAGCGAACCATGTTGTGCGCCAGGGATAATCACGCGGATCGGAAGGTGAATCGAACAGCATCACGCAGGCATCAAGAGTACCACGGCTCGGGGGCACGACTTTGACGTAGATCTGCTTTTCGTACCAGTGCCGGAGTGTATCTCGGATATCAATACCGTCTTTCACACTCGTCGTAAACTTCTCTGTTTTGGCAAGGTCGTTTCCCATGATGGAGCGGGCACGTTCGAACACTCGAGTTCGGAAATTCTCAATGCGATCATCTTCTGGCGGATAGCTGCATTGGCTGTATGGGTTCCATCGATACTTCCACTGGTCTGCTTCTGTTTTACTTGGGCGTCGTTTCAGCTCGAGTGTGCACCAAGTCAGCGGTGGCCCGGGAAGGCGATTTACAAGCGATACAATTTCTCCATCAGGCAAACGGGCTTGGTCGATCCCCAAAGTAACTTGGTCGATTTCGATGTGCTCCTCATCCTGTCTCTTATACACATCTCCGAGCCCACGAGACCGAGGCTGATCTC
>CAJXTM010000957.1 GCA_913061385.1 uncultured Rhodopirellula sp.
TCTACACGTAAGGAGTCGTCGGCAGCGTCAGATGTGTATAAGAGACAGCCCATCAGCCGATCACTCAGTCGTCTCGATGAAGTCGACGGCGCTAACATTTACACTGCCATTCAAAAGGCTACCGCTGGGGCCCTAGGAACATCGGAACAACTAGATGTCAACCAAGCCCACGAATCCATTGACATCCGTGAGGCCATGTCAGTTGCAAAGGATCGCGATCAAATCGCTCAGCAGTACAACGTTGAGTTTCGTGATCTGATTCTGAACATCACGCCAATTCTGTTCAACAGCATCCAATCAGCGAAAGACATCCTGACTGGCATTTGCCATGCTCAAATCCATTTATTAACGCGAGCACCTGATACGCTCATTGCCCGAAAGAACGGCATGCAGGTTGCCTGTGAAGTACAAACCCGTGCCAAGTCCGTGAACCCCAATAACGTGGCACATCTGGATTCTTTTGACCACTATTTGCGGTCCAAAGGTCACAAATTGAACCCGGGAACGACGGCGGATCTGCTCGCCGCGTCTCTTTACCTTCTGCTCAGAACAAACCCTTCGGAGAACAACCATGAGTGAAGCGACCTACCGCGTCGATGTCAGTAAAGAACAATTTACTTTTTCAGCGGCACACTTCATTACATTTGCCAGTGACATTTGCGAACGCATCCATGGTCACAACTATGGCGTCCGCGCCAGTGTCGAGGCTCCCTTGGACGAGAACCGCTACGTGGTTGACTTCATTGCCCTCCGCGATGCAGTACTGAAGCAGACGCAGGCACTTGATCACCACGTGATTCTGCCGAGAGATCACGCAGAGATCAAAATCACCAGCGACGCAAAGGAAACCACAGCCACATTTCGCGATCGTCGCTGGGTGTTCCCCAACGAAGACTGCGTGATTCTGCCAGTGATCAACACAACCGCCGAAGAGATCGCCCGCGTCATCGCCGAACGTGTGATCGCCCAAACGCATGAGCAATTCGGGTCGAACCTTTCGTTTCTTGAGGTGGCCGTCGACGAAAATTGCGGACAATGGGGCGTCTGTCGGATGCCGTGGCCAAAAGAAAAACCAGTGACCGTCGATTGATTTGGTACATTCGCGTTTCCCAACCTCACCGACTGAATTCACTTACCCAAACTTATGAACTAAACGAGTAACTCATGCATCGATCGCAGTTCATTTGCATCATTACATCCTGCGTTCTGCTCTTCGCATCACAACGTGCAAACGCTGACAAACCAAATATTTTGTTTGCCATCGCTGATGATCTCTCGTTTCCCCACATGGGTGCTTACGGAACGGAATGGATTCAAACACCTGCCTTTGATCGCGTCGCTCGAAATGGGCTGCTTTTCAATCGCTGCTACACTCCAAACGCCAAGTGTGCTCCGTCAAGAGCCTGTCTTTTGACTGGTCGCAATTCGTGGCAACTCGAAGAGGCCGCTAATCACTGGTGCTACTTTCCAGCCAAATTCACCAGCTATGTTGAGGTCCTTGGCAAACATGGATACGCGACCGGCATGACCGGCAAGGGATGGGCTCCGGGCGTCGCGTTGGACACTGATGGGAAACGCCGCCAAATGACAGGCAAGGCATTCAGCAAACGCAAAGCAAAACCACCGACCTCAGCAATCAGCAATAATGACTATGCTGAAAATTTCAGTGATTTCCTTGATGCAGTTCCGGAGGATGAACCGTTCTGCTTCTGGTACGGGGCAACCGAACCTCACCGAAGATATGAATACAAAAGTGGTGTAAATAAGGGAAACAAAAAGCTCACTGACATCGATCGCGTTCCGCTATTCTGGCCAGACACAGAAGTTGTACGCCATGACATGCTCGATTACGCACTTGAAGTAGAGCATTTTGACACTCACTTGGAACGGATGCTCAATGATCTTGAATCACGAGGCAAATTGAACAACACATTGGTGGTGGTAACCGCCGACAACGGCATGCCCTTTCCTCGCGTCAAAGGCCAGGAATATGAGATGAGCAATCACCTGCCATTGGCAATCATGTGGCCCAGAGGAATTAAAGATCCTGGGCGAACCGTCGATGAGCTGATTTCATTTATTGATCTGGCTCCCACCTACCTTGAACTCGCAGGCATCGAATGGCGTGACAGCACGATGGCATCAACCCCAGGCAAATCACTAACTCCGTTCTTCGCTGAAACCCCCCAAGAACCGCACCGCGATTTTTTACTGATCGGAAAAGAGCGACACGACGTGGGACGCCCTGATGATGCGGGGTACCCAATCCGAGGTATTGTCCAAGGTCCGTTTCTGTTGATTCGAAATTTCAAAACGGATAGATGGCCCGCAGGCGATCCTGAAACCGGTTACCTCAATACCGATGGCAGTCCGACCAAGACAGAAATCCTCAATGCCCACCGAAATGGAGAGGATAGCACCCATTGGCAACTCGCCTTTGGTTTTCGATCTGAATACGAGATGTTCAACATTGAGACTGACCGCGAGTGCCTCAGCAATATTGCCAATGCAGAACGGTACGCAGGTGTGCGGAGTCAGATGGAAAAGACAATGAACCAAGCTCTACAGGCCCAAGGCTGTCTCTTATACACATCTGACGCTGCCGACGACTCCTTACGT
>CAJXTM010000958.1 GCA_913061385.1 uncultured Rhodopirellula sp.
ATCTACACGTAAGGAGTCGTCGGCAGCGTCAGATGTGTATAAGAGACAGATCTGTGGCTGACAAACGCCGTAGTAACCGTGATCACTCACACAGTCGCCCCAAGATTCCAGCTGATGAGAGAGCGGAAGCGACCATTCGCAAATCGCCCCAGTCTCATCGTCGTACTCACCTAGGTAAACCGAAGTTGAGTCTTTCCCATCATTGAGCTTGGCAATCGCACCTGCCAGGTTCACACTCCCAGGAGCGGTGTAGACCGGATTATCTCCGAGAATCAACAAATCGTTAACTTCGCCACTATCAATATTCGCGACCAAATCAGTCAGCGAAACGCCGGTACTTAAACCATCGTCGATTCGAGGCGTGAACTTCTGCAGCTTTCCAAATGAACCCAGCGACTGGTTCATTCGAATCCCCGCTTCAATGGCCTCTGCTCCGAGGTGATCCCCCACAACCACCACGGCTTTGTCGCCAGCGGCATGAACATCATGCGAGAGCACATCGAGGAACCTTTCCAATCGATCCTCTGCCGAGATTTCATCAAATGGGTCTTCATCTGACGGATGCTCATGAGACTCACCAGCCGCCAACTTCTCTACTCGCCTTCCTAACTCCGCGAGGAACTTGGGCATTTCACTAGGGCGAAGAGCAAGACGCGAATCAGCAGCAGCACCCGTGGACGTAAAGCCTCCCTCAACGACATAGAGGCGATTCATACCCTCCGTGTCCGGATCCGGATCACGGCGTTTGCTGAAACCGACCGCATTGGACAACATCGCGCGGTCAGTACCGAGAATATCAGCCTGCAGAGCGACAATCACTTCCGCCCCTGCGAGATCAAGCGTCTGCCGAGCCTGCTTACCAAAAGCTGACTTAGTCGCTCGCCCCATGGCATCGCCAGTCACACCGTCGTACTGACAAACGGTTGCTCTGGGCAGCCGCTTTTTGAAGGCTTCAACCATCCGAACCAGCGAAGGCGAACTTGTCGGAGACATCAGCAGAGCGAAACCACCGCCGTCCCCGGCTGAGTCAACAACAGACCTGCCAATCGGATCAAACTCTGACCAGTCAACCTCAAACCTTCGACCATTATCACTTTCAACTTCACTCTTCCGCAGCAGAAACCCATCGTCGCCTCGGGCACGATCCGGATCATAAAGCTGCAAGACCGAAGCTTGAACATAAGCGTCAGTTCCGACACCGCCCGGATGCGAGGGATTCGGCTCAATCTTAAGGGGGCGACCGTCAACACAACCGATGAGCAGGTTATACACACGACCTGCGAGCTCGAAGTTTGTTGCTCGCTGGTAACCCTCACCCGGAACACGCCCTTCGGGCCTGATCACGAACGGCTCGATTGTTTCTTTCGGATAACGACACCCTGCGGCACCAGCAACAGCTAGCGAAGCACCCATCAACTGCATCCAGCGTCTCCGCGAAACACCGTCAGGAAACTCGGAAGCAGCGATCGGAAACTCGCGATCAAGGTACTCGTTAAATTCCGTCTCGCCGCGCAACTCAGAAATACTGCGCCAATAATTTGGTCCTGAAGAACCACCCTTAGCTGGTGTGCCGGTGAGGTTCTCGGTCGCAGATGAGTCCGATTCGTTGGAGATCATATCTGAATGATTATCGAAAGGTCGTGTGTGGATGATTTATAGAACGCCAATCTGCCTAGCGGTGGCAGACCGCGCAGTTCACAAGCGGATTAATAGTGCTTTTTTCGACATGCTTGATGGCCCAGTCTTCTTGGTTACCCAACTTCTGACCATCGGCATCAAGTTCCTCCGGGTCCCACTCCCAATCGAGTTTAGTAACCCGATTAACGGGACGCAGATGGGGATTCGGCTCACGGTGGCAACTGATACACCAAGCCATGGATAGCTGCTTTGCTTGATAAACCGTCTCCATCTGATCGATCCGGCCGTGACAGGTCTTGCAACTCACACCGGAATTCACATGGGCAGCGTGATTGAAGTAGACAAACGATGGCAAATTGTGAACACGCGTCCACGCCACACTTCGTCCCAGTGCCCAACTCTCGCGAATCGGCCCAAGCTTCACACTTGTCGGATGGACGGCGGCCAATGCAGTCACACCTTGATCATTCTCGGGACTGTGGCAATTGATGCACGTCGCGGTTGGCGGCACTGCAGCATGGGCAGCATCAAACACCGTGTTGTGGCAATAACGACAGTCCAGCTTCAGCTGACCGGCATGGATCGCATGGCTAAAGGGGACGGGCTGAGTTGGCTCATAGCCGACATTCAAGGTCACAGGGTCGGTAATCAATCCGCCCATGGCACCCGCGAAGACAACGCCCGCAGCCGTTGCTACCGCAAAAATACCGAGGAGTGGATTAACCCAACGAGGAAACAGAAACCGTTGCATGATTTATTTGGCCAGCGATTAAGTCGCAGCCCAGTTCCACACTAAAAGATGAGGGAAAATATGGCACAGGTGCCTAGTCGTACACAGTATGGGGACAGCGCCCCTGAGCTGGCAATGGCAGCGAGGAATCGAGCGACATTGTGTCGCACAAATCAGCCGACTTTGACCAAGTCGCGACATTGTGCCGCACAGGTTCTGTCTCTTATACACATCTGACGCTGCCGACGACT
>CAJXTM010000959.1 GCA_913061385.1 uncultured Rhodopirellula sp.
CTCGTGGGCTCGGAGATGTGTATAAGAGACAGTCACCAAGCAGTTCGGTGATTTTTCCGATACGGGAAAAATGGGTTCGGCCTTTGCTCCCTTTGTGCCCAGCGGTAAAGGGGCGTTGATGAATAATATGAAATTGAAATTGTCTCAGACGCGGTTGGATGATCGTCGGGCGCTGTTGCATACACTTGATGGTTTTAAACGTGATCTTGATTCAACAGGAACAATGGATGGGATCGATAAGTTCAATCGGCAGGCTTATGACGTGATTCTCGGGGGGGTGACACGGGCTTTCGATCTTTCGAATGAGGACCCGGCAATGATTGCCCGATATGACACCTCAAAGTTGGTGCTGCCTGATAAAATTGATAAAAAGTGGAACAACCACAAAAATTACCGTGACCACGGACAGACGCTTGGGAAATTGATGCTGTTGGCACGGCGTCTCTGCGAGCGCGGTAGCCGATTTGTTACCGTGACAACGAATTTTGTGTGGGACTTTCATGCTGATGTTAATAACGCAACTCTTGATGAAGGAATGCGGTATGTCGGCATGCCTTATGACCATGCCGTTTCAGCGTTCATCGAGGATGTCGAAGCTCGTGGTTTGAGTGATAAGATACTTCTGGTCACTTGCGGAGAGATGGGACGTACTCCGAAAATCAATGCCAAGGGTGGCCGTGATCACTGGGGCCGACTTGGGCCGCTGCTGTTGTATGGGGGAGGACTGAACCTGGGACCTGTGGTCGGACGGTCTGACGCTGTCGCCGGTGAACCCAACTCACAGCCAGTCAAAATTTCGAACCTGCTTTCCACTATTTTTCATCGTATGTTCGATGTCGGCGAATTGCGGCTTGATACACGTGTGCCCAGGCCACTGATGCAGTTGATCGAATCGGGACGACCGATTGAATCGATCATTTGAATTTGTGATTTCGAAAATTACCTGCTTGCGCTCGATTCGTGATTGTCCGGTTACGGTAAAATGTTGTGCCCAGGTTTGTGATTGCCCCAACCACTCTCGGAATGAAGCATGCCACTGGATCAAGAATCACGACATTTGCTGACCATGCTGACACCAGAGAATGCGCCTGCAATGCACGAGGTGGATGTCCAGGTATTACGTGAAGCGATGGAATCACGCTTTCCCGATCGTGAGCGTGAGCCTGTCGCGAAAGTGGAGGGTCGACTTGTGGCGGGGCCGCGTGGAGATGTGCCTGTCCGTCTTTACTGGCCAAATAGCGAAGGAAAGTCGAGCGAAGGAAAGCTTCCTGTGCTTGTCTATTTTCATGGCGGCGGATGGGTGTTGGGGAGCCTTGAAACACATGATGCCATTTGTCGAGCACTCACAAATGCAGCAAGCTGTTTGGTTGTTTCGGTTGATTACCGGTTGGCACCAGAACATCGTTTTCCAGCTGGCTTGGAAGACTGTCAGGCGGTACTGCGATGGGTTCAGGCGGGTGCGGACGAAATAGGGGTGGATGGTGAACGAATTGCAGTCGGGGGCGACAGTGCAGGAGGAAATTTGGCTGCGGTTGTTGCCAACTGTAACCGCGATGAAAATGGGCCGCCGCTTTGCCATCAGCTATTGATCTATCCGGTGATCGATGCCGGCCAAGCATCCGCATCCTATCGTGAGAACGCGGTTGGTTACTTGTTGACGGCTCTTGGCATGAAGATGTTCTGGGATTTGTATTTGGGGGAATCATCCGAGGCAGCGTCTTCGTTGGCGTCTCCGGATCAGACTGCCGACCTGACTGGTTTACCGCCGGCAACCGTAATCACTGCTCAGTATGACCCCCTGCGGGACGAGGGAGAAATCTATGCTGAGCGGCTGAAAACTGCGGGAAATCAGGTTGCGTCGCGACGTTGGGATGGAGTTTTCCATGGTTTCGTTGGATTTGCCGATAGAGTCGCAAAGGGAAAGCAAGCGATCTTGTTCTCTGCACAGCGGCTCCGGGAAAGTTTTGATGCTTGAGAACTCGGCTTATTGTCCAAGCGATACAAGGGCGTCTTTCAAGTCGGTGAGCGGCCGTCAATGGGAGAAGTGTTAATGGCAGAAGCAAATCTCACTGTCCGCGAGCTGCGGCGACTTTGGAAGCCACAGAAGGAGCGGCTTAACACCGAACATGCTCATCATCCCACTAACATCAGGTTTCATCGCGCCTGTAGTTGGCTGCAGAGAGTCGAGGAAATTCGGGACGATGAGGTGCTGGATCATCTGCTGCTCAGCCTTTGGACAGCCTTCAATGCACTCTATGGTCAGTGGAATGGTGAGCGTCAGGAGCCTGTTTCGGACGTAGAATGCTGGCAGCATTTTTTGGATCGCATGTTGGCACTTGATCGGGGCGAATTGATAGAAGCTCAGCTAACAGAGCATAAGAAATTGGCAATGACGCTCTTCGATGACGAGTATCTGAGCCGTTTCTTTTGGCAGAAACCCACCGACAAACGGGCAAAACGCGTCAGACGCACTCGAGTTGATGCGCAAATGTGGTATGCCGAGAAAAACTGGACCATGGTCTTGGAGCGTCTATTCGAACGGATCTATTTGTTGCGTTGTCAATTGGTGCATGGACTGTCTCTTATACACATCTCCGAGCCCACGAGACCGAGGCTGAT
>CAJXTM010000960.1 GCA_913061385.1 uncultured Rhodopirellula sp.
TACACGTAAGGAGTCGTCGGCAGCGTCAGATGTGTATAAGAGACAGATATTACCCGCGGTCCAGCCACCGGAAATGTCAGTCGAGTGCTGGTGGGGTCTAGGGAGTCGCCGACCAATGGAAACCAGCAGGGTTCGGCCACTTTGGTATTTCAGAAGGTAGGCACCACGCTCTGGCTCAGCGGAAACGGGGCGGTCAAAACCTGCTGGTTCCGCTCCCGACCGAACCGCCAGCTTTTGGCCATTCAGTGCCTCGGAGATCTGGTATCGAAGGGTCGCACCTGCCAAGACCAATGGTTTTGCCCAAAGTTGTCCCGGGGTGGAGGCGGCAAGATTACCTGAGTAGGTAACGGCTACCCCGCGGGCATCGCCTATCGACAACACCCGAATGTTGATTTGTTCGCCGGCAGCGAGCGGTGAACGTGTTGCAAAGCCTTTGTCGAATACGTCCCAGCCTCCGGATTGATCTGGGCCAGCGCGATCCAGTCCAACCTGTTGAGCGGAAACAGAGGCGCAAGGAAGCGGTGGAGAAACAATGGTTAGGGTGCTGAACACAACCAACAGGGCCGTTGGAAGGGTAGTCAGAAGTGGAATAGAACGCTTCATGAAATCGTCTCCTAGGGGGTGAGTTTGAATCCGAGATTGGTGCTTAAAATATTAAGCATCTACCTCACCGCCAAAATGCAGCGTTCCGTCACGGGCGGAATAGGTGTGTTCAGAACCGAAGAACGGTGACGTTCGATTGTCAATATTGTACAGCCATGTGCGGTAGTGGTGTCTCGTTGCAAGCCCAAGGCAGGCGTTCGGAGGCAACCACGCAAGTACCGATGCGTGATAAACAGCCGCTTCTGACAAATGAAGATGCTGGAGTTCGGAAACCGCAGATTTCTGGATTGTCTATCCGTTGATATGAAATCTAGATGTTTCTGTTTGTGCAGACAATCGACAGAATGCGGAACGGGTGATCCCCCGGGTGCTCCCTAAGCACGCATTGCGATATCCTACGGATATGATGCGTGATCACCATAACGATGAATACATGGGCTGCCCGCACTGCGGTGCGGTGCTCAGTGATGATGCGAGCTTCTGCCGGGAATGTGGTAGCAGTGACGCCGATGGCTGGGGTGACGATGTCGATGTTGGAAACGACGATTTTGACTATGACAATTATGTTGCAGATGAATTTCCCGAGTCGGGAATGAATGGGCAAACGCCAACTCTCTGGAGATGGGTCGCGGTAGCTCTGATTGTGTTGTTTGCTCTTTCGTACGTTGCCGCGTTCCGATGAAAGGTAGATCAAATCCTGAGTCGACTAATGCATTCTCCGCTCGGACATCGTGTTTTGCGTAACTGCTGGAGTTTTCTGAGAAGGTTTTCGTTGACGTGCTTGTCAAGCTTTGGCTTGATCTGCCATGCTTTAATTTTAGTTCGGCTTCTTTTGGCCGACGGCCTAACGAGGCCTTGATAATGTTTGCAGCAAACTATTTGAATGGAGTGGCTTGAAAGTGCTTGTTGTTGATGGTGATGTTGAATTGGCCGGAATGCGAGCAGTTGAGGCACTGCTTGCTTCAGGCGTGTGTGGTTCAGCTGATTACTGCAACACGGCAAAATCAACCAATACGAAAGCTCTGCAGGATGTTCGCAGTGGGTTAATCGAAGAGACTCTCTTGCCAAAGTGTTACCTGACAGATGAACAAACAGCTGGGCGTGGACGCCATGGAAGGTCTTGGCAAAGTGACGGTGGAACGCTGACCTTCTCGCTGGTGATGAACCGCTCGGTCAGCGATTTGCGGCAGAGCCAGCTGCTTCCGTTAGCCGTTGGCGTGGGCATCGCACGTTGCATTGATTTTGAGTTTGCGCCGGTTCAAGCAAACCTTAAGTGGCCCAACGATGTCAACATTGCAGGTGGCAAAGTTGCAGGGATTCTCTTGGAAACCAGTGGCGAATCACCCGGGTTGGTGGTGGTCGGGGTCGGCGTGAACGTTTCAACCGAACCAGGGTTGGTAGATAATCCATTGGGAATTTCGTCCAAGAGTCTATCGCAGGTGGTTGGCCGACAACTGGGGCGATATGAAATCTTGGAGCCGCTCGTGGGTTCGATCGTTGACACGGTCGCCGAATCACTGATCTCGCCTAACACGCTGATTGACGAATTTCGTGGGCGGTGTCTGTTGACAGACCAGCGGATAAGCTTTCAGTATCAGAATCGGGAAGCGTTTGGGATTTGTGCTGGTATTTCCGAAGATGGATCTCTGTTGGTAAAAACAGCCGAGGGAATCCATTCTGTCACGAGCGGTGAGACGAGACTGGTAAGGATTGCAAAACAATAAGACCGGGGATTGAGTGGGGGCCAGATCTGGTTTGGTAGCGTGAACTGCGGCGATCGAGTCGCTGAAAAAAACTATGGCGTTTCAATCTATTCATTACGGAGAGGCTTTGCGATGAGTTCCAAGGATCGACCAGTTGCTTTGGTGACGGGGTCAGCTACAGGAGTCGGGCGAGCGTGTGTGTTGCAGTTTGCTGCACGAGGGTACGACGTGATCGTGAATTTTTCGCGAAGTGCGGATGAGGCCTGTCTCTTATACACATCTCCGAGCCCACGAGACCGAGGCTGATCTCG
>CAJXTM010000961.1 GCA_913061385.1 uncultured Rhodopirellula sp.
ACGAGATCAGCCTCGGTCTCGTGGGCTCGGAGATGTGTATAAGAGACAGTCATGAAACCGAGCCGCGACAGCCGCTAGCGGAACTCGGCAATCTCACACTGGAGAGTGCATTCCCACAGCGAATAGACACAGCGAATAGACACAGCGACAACACTGTAGAGAACAAAACGAGTGCCAAGAAATGGCCTCACCTGCCAGTAAATTTCGTAGTCGCTTACGATCCCGACTCGACTTTGGCAACAATTTCATCGCAGCCCCAACTGGAAATGAACAGCATCTTTTCACTTCTAGAATTCACGGCAAAATCCACAGCACTTCGACCTCAGAATCAAGCACAGATTCGTCAGCATCACCCGAGTTTGCATCACCAATCCAGAAACAGCAGAGACACGAGAAAATTCTCCTCTCAGCCCGATGGGCTGGTAACTGCAGCAATTCGCAATGGACCACCGTGGCAAGAATGCACCGAGGCCTGGTCCGAACCCAATCAGTTCAGCCGAAAATGGATGAGCTAACTGTTGCGTCAGACACTGTGATGCGTATCAGCGAAAGGTTGCATTATCTGAGGGGATACTGACCGAGGAAAAGCAGGTGGACAATCGAACCAACCTTTGGAATGTAAAGTGTTGCGTTATTAATCGCGGATTTTGAATCAGCCAATATCATCGTGGGAGTGCATCGGGTTTCAGGCAATCAGTTGGGTTGCACGCTCAGTTCTTATTACGAAGAGACTACCCTCTCAGCCAGAAAGTCGCCGCGAACCAAGGCTCACCGAGAATCTTCCGAGCTGAGCGGTCATTCTCATTTGCGTTTTCAGCCCGGCCACTGGGATCGAAGACTCCTGTCAACCAGAGATCTGCAAACGTATCTTTTTGCGCAACCGACAAGATCGTCTGCGTCTAAGTTTCTACGTCTCGTTGGAATGGCTTTTTTGAGTTTTGTAGGCTTCCCAAACGAACCCGATTTCTTTAGATTTGTGTCCACTGCTGATCGCTATTTGCGATCACGTCGTTGGCGTCGATTGGTTTTTGCTTTTGGGCAGAACCAGCTTTCCGGCCAAAGGTTGTAGGATAGGTAGTAGAAAATGCTGCCCATTCAGCGACCGAAACAGGAACAGCGTCAAAAAACCCGTTTTTTACGGGTTTATGACACGGTGGCTGTAGCTCAGTTGGTTAGAGCATCGGATTGTGATTCCGAGGGTCGTGGGTTCGAGTCCCATTAGCCACCCTTTTCTTCTTGCAGAACCAAGCTTCCAGTCGACTTTTTGTGTCGGCAGACCGGTGACTTTCACCCGGTGTTCTCGCCATCTTCGCCCGCGAAATCTCCGGCTAAAATTGTAGAAACACGATCTAAGAGCTTATTTCGGGGCCAACAACGACAGCGGCCACCAGCTGCCACTAAAGTCTGCACATCGAGGGACTCAGCTTAAATCAGACAGCAGCGGCAGGGTTTTACTTGCCAACCAGTATCCAACCCGCTGTGGAGCAAGCGTAGCACCGTTCCGAACAAAAGAATGGGAACCACTAAAAAGTGAGAGTCACGGAGTCGTTACCAGCTGTGCTTTTGGGCAAAGAGATGAATGAACCGAGTTATGCCGTCGCCGATTTACCGGCATCACTGCTTGGTATGCGACAGAAAAATGCTCCGAAGCCGAGATGAGCGTCTTGATAGACTCGGCGTCGAAGCGGATTCTGCAACCGTAAAATCGCAGGCTTTGCGTGCTATCGCACAGCCAACATGCGTTCGAGAGCGATCAGGCTCCATTCGCTGGTCTCTTCGTCCACATTGATCTGATTCACAATCGCTCCATCCCGAAGATTTTCAAGCGTCCAGCAAAGGTGCGGAAGATCGATTCGGTACATAGTGGCACACATGCAGACGACCGGACTCAAAAAATGAATCTCCTGTTCTGGGTGTTCGGCCTTGAGTCGATTCACAAGATGTAACTCTGTGCCGATCGCCCACTTGGTTCCCGCGGGGCTGGCTTGAACCGTTTCGATGATTTTCCCAGTGCTTCCCGATACATCGGCCAGATCGTTAACCGATCGCGGACATTCAGGGTGCACCAGGATCTTAATACCAGGATGCTGCTGGCGTAAACCTTCGACGTGCTCAGGGCGGAACATTTGATGCACACTGCAATGTCCTTTCCACAGAATAACACGACTCTTTTCAATTGCTGCTTCAGTATTCCCGCCCAAATCGAGAGCGTATGGATCCCAGACAGGCATCTCTGCTTCTTCGATTCCCATTTCTAGAGCAGTGTTGCGTCCAAGGTGCTGATCGGGAAAGAAGAACACCCGCTGCCCCCTCTCAAATGCCCATTCAATGACCGCCTTGGCATTGCTGCTAGTACAAACAATCCCGCCATGGCGACCGCAAAATGCTTTCAGACTTGCAGCACTGTTAATGTACGTGACGGGGATGACCTGTTCGGTATCAATAACGTCTGACATATCCTGCCACGCTGCTTCGACCTGCGAGATGGCTGCCATGTCGGCCATACTGCAACCAGCCGCCAAATCCGGCAACACAACGTTCACACGGCGTCCATCACGTTGCCGCACCTGTCTCTTATACACATCTGACGCTGCCGACGACTCCTTACGTGTAG
>CAJXTM010000962.1 GCA_913061385.1 uncultured Rhodopirellula sp.
GATCAGCCTCGGTCTCGTGGGCTCGGAGATGTGTATAAGAGACAGACACTGACTTGCATCACGTGCCACAATCCGCACGACACACCGTCGCCTGAAAACATGGCCGCACATTACCGATCAATCTGCCTCGACTGCCACGACAACAATGCGTGTGGCGAACCACTGCCAAAACGCATGAGCACAGCCAAAAACGACTGTGCCAAATGCCACATGCCCAAACTTGATACTGAAATACCTCACACTGCTTTTCATCACCATCGCATCGGAATCCACACTGCGGAAACGGATACCCAAGAAGTCGCGGTGGGGCTGAGTCCGATTTTGGACATCAGCAGCTTGACGCCACTGGAACGCGATCGCTGCGAGGCGTTGGCAAAGTTCCAAGTAGGGCAGGAAGAGCCGGACAACCCGAACTTCAAGGATTATGGACTCGAGTCCGCCAAGGCGTTGATTCAATTGAAAAACAGTGGCAAAGCAGATTCTGACGCCAATACAATCTTGGCGCTATTGGCTCGTTCTCAGGGTCAGCCTGCGATCGCCCGTGACATTGCTACTGAGGTCATCGAGGCAGAAAAGCGGCCAACCCGACCAAAGATAGAGGCGCTGCGGCTACTCGCACAACTCGCTTACCAGAGCCGCAAACACGAGGATGCTGCAAAGCTATACCGTCAGGTCACACAGTACCAATCCGAGGCGTATGACTATTTCCAGCTCGGGATATCCGAGCAGAACTCTGGACAAACAGAACGAGCGATCACGGCATTAAAGATGGCTGTTGAACTGGCACCCAATTACGTTGAGGCGCACCGAGTTCTTGCTGCGATCCTGGGTTCTCAAGGCAAACCAGAGGAGTCGAACAAACATCAACAGTTAGCAACTCAGCATGAACAGCGTATGAAACGATTGTGGCAGTCGGCACAACCCAGGTAAGCAGCTAGATTCATCCAAAGCTCATTTCGTCGCAAACAGCCGTTTGGATAGATTTAAGTATCGGCCGCAAAGTGAAGGCGTACTCATTGGCTGAATTCGTTCAGATCGACAGAACTTTGCACGTAGGCACGTGGCTCGCTTTCGACTAGCAGCAAGTACTGGTCAACCACCGGGCTAGAATAGGTCTGCTGTTCACCCGAAGGCCAAGTGACAACAAGCTTCGTCACTTTGTCGGCTTCCCCTAACCCAAAATTGATCGTCGGCTGATTCCGTGATAGATACCCATCACCACCGACAATCCAGTTACTGAGTACCCGATCAGCAAGGTGGACATCGACTTGGGCGCCGATCGCATTGCGTTCAGAGGTGGTGCCGACCAGTTGCACTGCCAGCCAATGGTTGGGCGTTTCTGTCTGGTTCATCATCAGCGCAGAGGGTGAATCTAAATGGGTGATCAAAAAGTCCTGCCGACCGTCATGGTTGAAATCAAGCCTGGTCATACCACGCCCGAGGTAGGCTCCCTGCCAGTACCCGGAAGCATCCTGCACCTTCGTCAACTCGAACTTTGATCCGAGGTTGACGAACAATTGAGGCGACTGCTGTAGTGGTTCACCAGGTGCTTTCTCAATATTACCGTTGGTTACGGCAACATCTGGTCGGCCATCGTTGTTGTAATCCATCGCCTGGCAACCGAATCCCAACACCGATGAACTATCTCGATGAAGCCGATATTGGACACAGCGATCCTCAAAGGATCCTCCACGGTTCATGAATAAACTGACAGGCTCCTGATAAAAGTTGGTGATGTGAATATCCCTTTTACCGTTGCCATCAAAGTCGGCAACAGCGATTCCCATCGAAGCTGTGGAAACGCCACCCGAACCGTGTGCACAACCAGTCAACGCGGCAACATCTTGCCAAGTCCTGCCGGGCCCAGAAACAGCAGAGCTAGATTCACGGGGATCTTCCGACGCACTGGAAACACGCGACCAAAGGTGATTCGGCCTGACGTCATTTCCGACGAACATTTCGTTTCCTGGCTGACCATCCCAATCAGCGATCACCACCCCCAATCCTGTACTTGGTGCCTTAGCCGAATCACTGACCTTTTCGCTTTGAAAACCACCCCTGCCATCATTCACGGCAATTCGATCAACCCCGGGAACAAACGAGGCGGGCGATACAGTCAACACATTTCCATCTTCGCTCAACTCTGGTCGCTTCAACATTGTGTTGTCTTCGACGTAGTGCAACGACACGATGTCGGGCAAAGCGTCACCTGTCACATCACCCAGCGCAACCGAACTGGTCAACACATCCATCGCTGGGTCCGAATCAAATTCGTGGCGTCGAAACGTGCCGTCACCATTATTGAGCAACAAGACTTTATTACCGATATTGGCGACGACGATATCATCAAAACCATCCTGATTCCAATCACCGGCGGTGACGCCGATTGAATATCGCTTATCGACCGTCCCTGAAACGGTCGTCGTCTCTTCAAACTGCCCAGCGACATTCCGGTAGAGCAGATTCGACAGAGCACCCACAAGATTAGGTGGATCCCCGCTGCCTTGGGCCAAGTATAAATCAATCGAACCATCGAGATCATAATCAAGTGCAGCAGCCCCACCCCCGAGCGATTGGTAGAGCGCAAAACGGTACAGCCTGTCTCTTATACAC
>CAJXTM010000963.1 GCA_913061385.1 uncultured Rhodopirellula sp.
GTATAAGAGACAGATCTTCAATGTGCTCGTCGGGCGTTCTCGGATCAAAATCAAGCGAGTCAGGAAATTTCCAAGGTGCCACGTAAGACCCAGCTGGGCCAGGACCCCACCACTCCGGTACATCGACATCAAAGCCATGTTTGCGTGGGGAGTACGGTTGTTTGCCCAAATGCCATTTGCCAAAGTGACCCGTGACATAACCCGCTTTCTTGATTGTCTCAGCAAGTGTTGTGTACTTGGGGTCCAATCGCGAAACGCTTTGCGGTGTCAGTACCTTTTGATCCGGCCTCGCTCGCTCAGGCAATTGCTTTTCAAGAATGACATTGGCAACATGCCCGGCGGCACTGGTGAATCCCGTCCGAGCTGGATCGAGCCCGGTCATGATGCTGGATCGCGTTGGTGAGCACAGAGGATGTGCCGTGTATGCGTTGGTAAACAGCATGCCACGTTTGGCAAGACGTTCGATGTTGGGCGTCTCGTAGAAATGGGTTGTGCCATACAGCGTCGTGTCGCTCCAGCCCAGGTCATCAGCAAGAATGAAGACCAAGTTTTGCTTTTCTACAGCCTGTAGTGTGGTGACAGTGAGCAGGGTCGCGAGAGAGAGAGCAATTCGGGCGATCATAAGATGTTCTTATCAGCGGTCAAGGATGATTTGAATCGATTCTCGATGATCCTTAGCAGTTTGCGGTTCGAGTCAAGAGCGAACTACATCTGAATGCAGCGAATCAGGAAGTGGCGAGAGCGGAGGAGCTGCGTCAATAGTCGAAATCAAGTGTCAAACAAAAATTGCGTCCGTCAGCTTCCATTGCGATAGGTCAGGCAGACGTCGATTCAAAGATTGAGATGGGAGAGCATTCAATCAGCATCAGTGCACCAATCGTTCAGCTTTGCCTGAATGAAATCTGTGGCTTCCTTTTGCTGAAGGGTACCTCTGCCTTCGATCTTGAGCGGGCGACCGAATGCGAAGTGGACCTTCTTGGTGGGATCGATCTGTCCAATGTCTTTGAGCCACTTTCCATTTCGCCACGCATCTGTTTTGAGTGCGATCGGTACCATGGGGACCTTGGCTTTGAGAGCAAGTTTTAGCCCAATCGAGTTGAACTGTGCCGGATCGAAGGTGAGACTGCGTGTGGTTTGCGGAAACACAACGACCGAGGAACCGTTTTGCAGTCGTTCCATCCCAGCTTGCATTACTGTTTTGAAATCCTCGCGAGGATTCTCGCGCGAGACCGCGATCGGGTCGCGAGCACGCACCACATGTCGAAATACCGGGTATTCCAGCAAGCTCTTTTTCACGACGAATGTAACGTCGCGGATTGGTTGAATGATGGCTGGTAGTACCATCGTTTCTAGCATGCTCATGTGGTTGCCCACAAAGACGCAGGGTGAGCCTAGTTCCCGAATGTGTTCAACTCCACTGATCTCTGTGTGAACGCCAACGGACTCGAGGGCTCGTTGAACATCGAAACTGGTCCGACTCCACTCCCGCTCATCGTAATTTCCTAGCCGTGCTATCAAGCTTGAGCGACAAACGTTCCAAAAGAATTTTCGGTAGAAATTTGGCGTAGGGAAAGGTCGCGAGAACCAAGATACTGAACCTGAGGGGGTCTGGTAGATATTGTCCTTGTAAGAGAAGTATTCTTCTTTGGGGCTGGTTGGTAAAGATGACATGGTGGGCTGCTGAGGATGTTCCTGATTCGTGCTGGCATCACAGGGTTCTGAGCTTTGACTGTTTTGCTAACAGTTGGCGTGCAGGCCAAAGCATTGCCTGTCCTGATTAGCATTGCCTGTCCTGATTAGCATTGTCAAGCGATTTGTCACGCCGCCTTTGGAACCATTCCGGTAAGATCGCTTTCAGGACAAGAGATGATCACTCCGGCCTCTGCTGCCCACCATTGTTCTGGCGATGCTGTGCACCGCCTAGTCCTGTGTAGTATTCGGTTACCGCTTTGTCGTTGCAACTTCGACAGTTACCTCGGTTTTGTTTCTCGCGTAAGCCGTCGTCCCAGGTCCTTTCGCTTTTACAGGGGATACCGTTTGTCGGTGATGAGGCGTGATGCCTCCACGCTCAATGTTGAGTTGGCGTGTCGCCTCGATAGCCTGAGACTTGGCGACTTCTGCTTGAGATCTCGCCTCATGCAGCTGCCGCACGGCCTTGAGGACGCAACTCCAACCTTCAGCAGCAGCTTGTTCCGTTTGTTGAGCTGAAATCTGGATCGCGAGCACTGTCGCTTTCTCCATCTCGATGTCATTTTTTGAGGCCTCCAGTGCGATCCGGTTTAGCTCAATTGCTTTTCGTGTGGCTTCCAGAGAAGCAATTTGGTTGGCGAGAGAAATTTGATATCGTGCGGCCTCATCCTCTGCTTTCTTGGCGTTGCGTTCGATGGTGTTGGCTACCGCAATTTGTTCTTGTGTCGCCTCTTTGAGTTGTTGGAGGCGTTCTGTTTCTGCGATCAATGATTTTTGTTCAACAACCAGCTCAGCTTTGGCGTCGGTGGTAATCTTCTTCGCCATCTTTGCCGCTTTGATTGCTTCTGCAGATGCGAGTTTTTCCTGTTCTGCGGCAGCTAATGAGGCCTGAGCAGCAGCTTGCTGTTTGATCTGTCTCTTAT
>CAJXTM010000964.1 GCA_913061385.1 uncultured Rhodopirellula sp.
AGATCAGCCTCGGTCTCGTGGGCTCGGAGATGTGTATAAGAGACAGACATACACCGGTTCGTCAGCTGCAGATTCTGGCTCAACCAAAGATGTCGCGATTTCGATCGGAATCCGCGGTGGCTCATCGTTGGCGGGGACATAGGTCACTTGGGCGGTGTACTGCTCCACGGGCAGACGTTTGATGAGACTTGAGTCAACGAACCGTTGGGTGTCCGGTGCTGCTCCGCTCCATAGCAATGCGTTGGTTTGCAACATGAAAACCACGAACGTGGGATCACCGGACCAATTTGTCCAACGACCATCGAGACCCGACAGCACCGTTACGACAGAACCTCTGCCAATATCATGCTTGGTAACAAAGGGTAAGCCGTCTCGTCTCGATAGAACATTGCGAACTCGTGGACGTTCGATCGGCGCCGTATCATCATCTGGATCATCGGTGTTGGCGGCGTCTTTTTCCAAGTTCCATGATCTGGCGACGTTGACCAGAGCAAAAGCAGCTTCGCCGGCTGCTGTGAGGGGCGCAACCAGAGATGAGGAATCACCAAATTGCAGGTCTGCGGTGTTATTATTTGGGCTCAGTTCAAGAGGTTCTGCTTGGGCCAAAGCACCTGGCAATAAGCTGCGTTCGGCGTTGTAGAGGATTTGGTTATAGCTTGCCGCGTTTGCGTCGGCCCCAATGAACAACGCAAGTCCACCCCCACGCTTCACATACTCAGTCAGTGCCGCAGCAGCGTTCTCGCCGATTTCCGGTATGTCTACCAGATAAACTGCTCGGTACGGAGCGAATGTGTCCAGAGTCGCTGAACGCAGGAATGATAGCGGTTGGCGGTCCGGAATCGCACCGATTTGTACTTGGCTCCCAGGGTTCAGTACCGAGGCAATATGATAGCCACCTCGATCACTCGTTGAGCCATCGATCACAAGTACTTTCTCCGCATTACTCAGGGGCAGTGTGCATGCCCGCACATTGTCTACTGGTAGTGCATCATCAGGCAGGCTTGCCTCGATCGCGTGAGTTCCCTCTGCAGGAATAAATACTTGGAATGATTGAGTGATTTCACCACCAGCGGGAATGGACTCAATCATCTGAGTGGGCTGGGTTTCAATCTCGCCGCTCAGTGCGAGGGTCGGATCCGGATTTTGTCGATCTGCCGAGTAACGGATCACCCGTGTCGTGAGTGGGACATCGCGAGCGACCGTTTTTCCATAATTTCGAATGGTGGCGGTCACAACAACAGGGACACCGGCAACCCAAACGTCCTGGGAAGGTGAAAGGTCGGTGATGGCAAGGTTGTCAGCTGGTTGGGCTGCGCAGTCGATCATGCGGATCGTTACATCAGCCGAAAGTTTCCGAAGTGATTCAGCAAGACGCTCGGGGTTTCCCCAGTCTCGCTCGCGGAAATCGCTGGCGATGTACAGGAACTTTGCATCAGCAGGTGTCGAGTTGACAAGTTCCGTGGCGAGATCCAACGCCGGAACCAGATCGGTGCGAATTGGTGAAGCTGTGGTGGCCATCACGCGATTGATAAGGCGGGCATCCGCCATGATGGTTTGCGATGCAACATCAGCTGCGGCGTCTCCGGACTCGCTGCCTCCTCGCGTTACCATAGCCGCACGACTTGCACGCATCACTGTCAGTTGATGGTTCCCGTCGCTAGCAGCCAATCGCCGTGTTAGGTCCTGCAGTGTCTGAAGTGAGCGTGCGTAGGCGGTCATCGCATTCCGCCCCGAATCGGATGAATCAGTGTCGGCTGTAACGCTTCGGCGGCCATTTGGGCCGATGCTTTTGTCGCCCATCGAGTAGCTATCATCAAGAACGACGACATGGTGTGTCGTGATCCCGCCAATGGATCCCAATATTTGCCCGCCGCCTGTCCAGCCACACAGTAATGCGATCAGCACTGCCGCGACAGCTAGTCGCGACAGCAACAGCAGCAACTGGCGAAGCCGAATCCACTTTTTCTGCTTGCGATAACTTGCCAGCAGGAAATCCATCGCAGCCCAGCGTTGGCGACGATGACGCAGCATGTTGATCAAGTGGACCAACAGAGGCATTGCGACAAACAGAAAGCCGAGCGTCAGGGCAGGGTACAGGAACAAGGTGCAGAGTCGTTTTGCAAGTCGGGAGCGGGAGTGATTAACGTTTCAGATTGGGCAGCAATTGTCGTGTTGCCAAAAATTTGGCCAACACGGCATCCAGTGGTTCACTGGTTCGGACCTGCATGTATTCGATTGATAACCGCCCACAGGCTCGGCGGGTGCTGTTCAGGAATTCGTCGAGAGCTTCCAAGTAACCCTCTCGCAAGGCCCGCGGGTTGCAGTTCAGGAATTCCTCCGTTTCAAGTCCCTCAAAGCGAGTGGCCCCGTTGAATTGGAAATCCATCTCGTCGTCATGCAGAACGTGGAACAAAGCGACATCGTGCCCGCGCTGCCGCAGCACGCGAAGACCTTCCATCAAGTTATCTACGCCAAGCAGATCAGAGATGATCAAAACCAGTCCGCGACGCGGAATACCCTGGGCAACCTGCTTGGCAACACTCGTCAAATCAGTTCGGCCATCAGCCTGTCTCTTATACACATCTCCGAGCCCACGAGACCGAGGCTGATCT
>CAJXTM010000965.1 GCA_913061385.1 uncultured Rhodopirellula sp.
AGATCAGCCTCGGTCTCGTGGGCTCGGAGATGTGTATAAGAGACAGGAGCTGTGTCAGTTGTCCGATTTTTTCAGAAGCCAGATCATCTAACTGAATACGGTTCAGCGACAGGCGTCGCAGCGATGTGATGTTGCTAAGCCACACGAGAGTTCCGGTTGAAATTTCGGTGTCGTCCAGATTGACGTCCCAGAGTGACTTCAATTGGGTCCATGCTGCAATCACCGAAGGCTCAATTCTGCTTCCCGGAACAGAAAGCGTGGAGAGCGTTTTCAGTTGCCCTATCTGTTCGAGGCGCGAGGTTGAGACCGAGGTGTAGGCCAAGGTGAGTTGGTCGAGATTTTTACAGACAAGCACTTCGTCCAGAAGATCATCAGTGACGTTGCAGCCACCAACGGCAAACCAGTCGAGGTCCCTCATCCCCTGCAATTTCCCATGCTTTGGCCAGGGTGCATTGACTGAAAGTCCCGTCATCGATTTTGCATTGAGAATTTCGAGTTGCTCGGGACATCGATCGAGGTGGAGTTCAGTTTTCAGCAACGGCACATCAACCAGACTCACTCGTTGTGGTTCGGTCATTTTACTGATTCTCAGTTTTCGCAGTTGTGCATGGCTAGAAACATCGACCGTTGCGAGTCTATTACCATTGATCACCAGTTCATCCAGGTTGGGGAATTCATTGAGAATCCAGGCTAGTGATTCCTGTTCAGCGTCGCAGTCACGAATGATTAATGACTCGAGTTGTTTCATGCCTGCCAATTGTTGGACCTGCTTGAACGTGACTCCGGATGCAAGCAGATTCAGGTGACGGATGCCGAGGTTCTTCGCAAGTGGAGACAAGTCAGTGTCTCGTAGGGGAAGTCCCATTAGGTCAAGAGTGCTGGGGCCGGTTCGTTCACCCAATTGAACGATCCAGTCATCGACGTTTTTGAGGGCAGATTTTTCTGTATGGACGCCATTCATCACTGAAACCTTGTAACTGCCCAATTCCAATGAACGAAGAGTCTCCATGGACTCTAGCGAGAGGTGATTAAGATCACGGGCATAGCAACCAAAACTTTTCAGGCTGGGTGTATTCACTGCTTTGAAATTCGTTAACCACATGTTGCCCGGAATGCGTGCATCAGATGAGAGAATGGTTTGCAGGAAACCGAGGCCTTCGTCAAAGGAAGCGAGCAGCGGCAGGTTCTTAAGTTCCAGGTCGTGCTTCTGATTGCGATCCAGACTGACGGTGGATAGTGATGGCAGATTCGCCAGTCGAACTTTGAGTATGTCGGGGTTCGAGATGGACGTGGCCCGGTAAACACGCAAGCTGTGAAGATGCGGCCAGCTTTCGACTTCCAGCGAGTCAGTCGAACCCTTCATGGGACGCGACAGAACCAGTGTTTTTGCTGTTTGTGACCAAGCGGGCTTGCCGATTTCCGAGAGTCGTATTTTTGTGTTCGTGAGATTGATGTCCTCGAGATCAAGATGATCAAGCTTTGCGAGCTGTGTACTGTCAAAATTTGTTCTCGATAAGTCCAGTTGTGTGAGGGTGCTAAGTTTAGCAATGGCGTCAATCACGGACGGTGCCAAGTCTTGCCGAGCGACTTGAAGTCCGCGAAAGTGATGGTTATTTAATAACCCTGAAAGATGGTCCGCGGTGACATCGCAATTCAAGCAGGTGAGCGTTACTAATCCTGGTGTTTTGCATGCCAGTGCTATCGTCTTTGAATCAGCTGAGATGAGATCAACGGAACGAATTCGGTTCAGTGATTGTTGCAAACCGGGAGGTATACGAGTCACCAGAACCTCAGGAATCCAAACCGCCAGAAAACAATTGCCCGAACGACCAAGTTGATTTGCAAGGTTACGGCTTTGCTGTGCTCCGCGAAACTCGAATCCTAAAATGGCAGCCGGAATCAGCACAATTGCCAAGGCCGCTCCAATGTCCAGAAGTTGGGCTCGACGCTGATTTCTTGCCTTGGCAATGTAGTTTCCGCGGAAGCATACGTAACCATAAATAGCTGCGATCAACAGTCCGAAGAGCAGGATGTTGCAGCCCAGTAGCAATGGTGACCATAGTCGCTGTTCCAGTTGCCTAGCGTTTTCGTACTGAACGCTGTATCGATACGGCCAACCCGCCATGATGGGCATCTGTCTACTCGTGACTGTGCGGCTCATCTCCTCAGATTGGGCGACGCCCTGCCAAGTGCCGCTGGTCTCAACGTATTTGAAAGGCAAATTTGTAACGATTCCGATACTTAGCAAAACCGTAGCCAGCATTGCCGCTACGAAGTGCATCCGGCCTTTCCCTGAGGTTTCTTGCCCGACGGGGGCACTCGCTTCGTTCATGCTCGCGGGACTCTGAAGTGGAGTGAGTCAATTTGTTACCAGCCGACAAGTTCCCGGAGTTGTGTGCACCGAGCAGTTCACATTGTAGTGTTGCAGAAAGGACGCAGTAGACGGAGGGAGAGAGCTAGATTCGGGAATCCGTATTTGTTGGCCTAATGGTGGCTCACGGGACACTCGGTAGTCATCCAGGAAAAGCTCTGTAGCGATGCAATGGGGGGGAATTGCGGATTTGCTGGTCTGTGGGTGGGCAAAGACTGTCTCTTATACACATCTGACGC
>CAJXTM010000966.1 GCA_913061385.1 uncultured Rhodopirellula sp.
CGTAAGGAGTCGTCGGCAGCGTCAGATGTGTATAAGAGACAGCATACAGACCCACCCTGTTCGATTTCCTTGCACACAACGCTATCGCCTTCTATGTGTCCGGCGCACAAGCAGGTAATCGGCAACAAGATGCTTTTGATTTATTAGCTGAAAGCCCTATCTTCGGATCAGCCGCAGATTTCATCAAATGGCAACCGGACACTGACGACGAATCGTCGTTGACGCTCCACGCGATTGAACTCTACCAACAATTGATGGCATTCCATGAAGCAGATACTGATCAATCTGCCTTCCTCGATAACGATCTTGCACGATTGCGTTTTGGTAACAACAAAGCATTCGGTGAAGAGAAAACTTCTCGCTACAAAGCAGCTCTAGTTCGCTTTGCAGATCAAAACAGCGACAGTGTCATCTCATCTCGCGCGTTACATGATTTGGCCACGGCCATCTACAACCAAGGCAGTAGTGATGCTGTTAAAGCACATCAGATTGCAAGTACCGGAAAAAACCGTTTCCCTGAATCAGTGGGCGGGCGACGATGCTACAACTTGATTCAAAGGATCGAAGCCAAGGAAGCTCGGGTTACCACAGAAAGAGTTTGGAATAATCCCCGACCCACGATTGACGTCTATTACCGAAACATCACCAAGATTCATTTCCGCCTTGTACCCTACCGTTTTGGTGACTACATCAAGTCAGCACGCTGGAATCCTGAGCAGCTCGATTCCAACTCAAGGAAATCACTGCTGTCTGCCAAACCGGTTCTTGCCTGGTCAGCCGATTTACCTGCAACCGCAGATTACAAGGAACGTGTAGAGAAAATCACGGCTCCCGAGGATCTCTCCAGTGGTTCTTACTATCTGATCGCGAGCGGCAATAAGGAATTCAGCGAAACCGACAATCAAATCTCCTTGTGCGAGGTATGGGAAAGCAATCTCGCTTTCGTTACCCGCATCAACTCAAGCAAAGGCTACATCGACGGATTCGTACTAGAAGCAGAATCTGGCAAGCCAATTGGCGAGGCTACCATCAAAGCGTGGCGCAGAGATCGCAACACATATATACCGCTGCCCGATGCCACGACTGACTCAGATGGCTTATTCAAAATGACCGTACCTGATCGTCAGCAGATCATGCTGCTGGCACAGCACGAAGATCAATCCCTCTCCGCAGCAAATGCCGTCACTTCTTATATCAACCGGCGGAGCAAGAAAAATGAGCGGACAATGATGTTCACGGACCGGTCGATTTATCGTCCCGGCCAGACCATCCAATACAAGGGAGTCTGTATGTCAATGGATACAGGCACCAACGACTATCACAGTATCGGAAATCGTGATGTCACTGTTCTGTTCACGGACCGCAACGGCAAACTGATTGAGCGTGTAAAACATCGAACCAACGACTACGGCAGTTTTAACGGAAGCGTGACTGCTCCCCGTGATCGGCTTATGGGAAACATGACTCTGCGAATTGAATCTGGGCCGTCGGGTGCTGCTTCAGTCAGTGTCGAAGAATACAAACGCCCAAAATTTCAAGTCAAGCTTGATCCCCCTGAAACAGCTGCAAAGCTAAACACCGAAGTCGAGATCACTGGTGATGCAAGTGCTTACACTGGCGCCGCCATTAACGACGCAAAAGTTACATGGCGAGTCGTTCGAAATGTACGTTATCCAGCATGGTGGTTCAGCCGCTGCTGGTGGATGCCACCTCAACAGGGCGGCAGTCAAGAAATTGCACATGGAACTTCAACCACCAGTGCCAATGGAACATTCAAGCTCACCTTCAAGGCAACTCCGGACTTGCAGGTCCCGAAAGAGTCCGAGCCGACCTTCAACTACACAGTCTATGCTGATGTCACAGATACGACTGGCGAAACACGTTCGGGACGCACCAGAGTAAATGTCGGTTACACCGCACTGAGCGCGTCCATCACCGCGCCTCAATGGTTGACAACCAGCGCCCCAATCCAGCTCACGGTAAAAACAACAACACTTGATGGCACTCCCCAGTCCGCCCAAGGAAACCTCGAGGTCTATCAGGTTGTGCAGCCGAAGAAGATGACTCGAGCGTCTTTATCAGGTCGCTACTATTACCGCCCCATGGGTGAGCCCAAGCCGGATTCATCGAATCCGGATTCATGGCCTGTAGGTGAAAAGCTGGAAACAATTGCATTCACCACCGCTGCTGACGGCACCACTCAATTGGACACGAAACTCGCCGCAGGCATGTATCGGGTAAAACTGAAAACGCAGGATCGTTTCGGTGCTCCCGTAACAGCCGAGTTGCCACTGCAGGTTCTTGATCCGAAGGCAAAAAAACTCAACCTCAAGATTCCCAATCTTTTCGCAGCTCCTACGCAAACAATCGAACCCGGCAGTGAATATCAAGCTTTATGGGGAACGGGTTACGACAGTGGTCTTGCCTATGTAGAAGTGATCCACAACGGAGAGCTGCTGCAGAAGTATTGGACGAAGCCAAAAAGAACACAAAAGATCATCAAACAGCAAGTTGATGCATCCATGCGAGGTGGCTTCCATGTCCGAACCACAATGGTTCGGGAAAACCGATCCTATGTGAACCTGTCTCTTATACACATCTGACGCTG
>CAJXTM010000967.1 GCA_913061385.1 uncultured Rhodopirellula sp.
CGAGATCAGCCTCGGTCTCGTGGGCTCGGAGATGTGTATAAGAGACAGGTCTTCGTGCCGTCAATTTCCCGCTTGGCAATAAGAGATTCCCACTGCCACCGACGAGGTAATCCCAATTCACCAGTTTGGCACCAGATACTGTATCCTGGCAGAACTTCGATGTAAGTTGGTTTCTTCAAACGATGCCGTCGTGCAAATTCGAATCCTCCTGCCAATGCGGCATCAGGTTCGGCCAAAAGAGAATTCGGAAATTGCCGCTCCATTACGCCGGCACCGTGCCAATAGACAGGCCAACCATGCCATACTACTCTCGTTCCATCTAAATCTCCGTTCGGCGCAATAAACTTCCGTAGTTGCGCTACGGCTTGTTCAAAGTTTCCCGGTCTTGCGAAATCGTCGTGAGAAACATTAACCGGTTGGAAATTTAGTTTATTGGGGCGCCAGATAATTGGAGGATCAAAATTCGTATCCCGCTCCAAACGCTCCGCCATTTGGGCCCCTGCCCCACACTGCCATGGGTCGGATTTTGCTCCCTCCATTGTATAGTTGAGATTCATCCAATGGATGAGGCTTTCCTCACTCAATAGACCGGAGCCTCGATGTCTGGTGAAGTCCCGAACGGGACAATTCTGATTTGACTGGTTACGGATCCCTAGTCGGGCAGCTTCTGCGCAGTGATGTGCGAAATCAACAATGACGAGTTTACTGCAATCTCGAACGTCTTCCATCACGCTTAGTGCAATGGCTACTGATCGCCAAAGAAGGTAAACTTCGTCCTGAGCGACTTTGAATCGACGACTCAACTCACTCACTAACATGTTTTGACTGGCTTCAGGTAGACTTTCCGGGACTAGGAAAACGACCCTTGATATGCTTTGTAGCCGACCAATCGCAGCTACAGCCGCATCAACGACTAGGCCTAATATTTCATGATGTTCGTGGGCTAAGTTAGGATCCAGGAGCTGACGCCACAATTCACCAACAATCTTCCGTTCGTCAGAAAATGCCGATAGCTTTTCTTCACCGCAAGTCCACGTCCACTGCCTGACTGTGGTGTGATTATTTCCGATGAGGTTATGGCTTTGATGGGGCAGCTGAGAACCATCGGCTTCATTTTCCACCCGCCAACGAATCACGGTTGGTGTCGATTCGACTACGAGAGTCTTCATGATGAAAGACTCCTCTGTATTCCAGTGACCAAATCAGTAGATGGCGAAATCCAGTGGTCGTTAATCACCGGAATCCCTGCCGCCCAGACTCCATCCTGATTTTCCAAAACCGAAACTCCCGGTCGCAAAAAATCCGCCCACACGAAAAGCGGAGCAGAGAGCTCGACGAACCCAGCGTCTTGATTTTGGTGCTCCTTGCAAATTCGGCTGAAGACCTGTCGCAAGTCTCGGTAAGCGGCATGAACCGCTTCAGGTGAATTTGCACCAACGAAACAGTAGAATGGTGAAACCCGAATTCCGGCATCACTGACCGTTAAGATGTATCCGTCTCCATTGAGTTTTGCGATCTCACCCAAGCTGGCAGGGCCGCCTCGAATATCCTCTGGGGACAATAAATAGGCCGTGAGGTAACCTTGGTTATCTTCTCCTTGGAATACCCTGGGGCCCGGGAAAGAATCCACGTCTAGCCACAACCCATGGCTTTGATTAAGGCGAGCCCGCATGTGCTTAGCGTAAGGCAAGTGACTCGCACGGTCAGTGGGGAAGGCCTGGTTGAAGAGTTCTCCGACGAACACCAACGCACGATTCATGAATACGCGTCGCGACCAAGCCCAACACTCCTCCTGTTCAGACTGCCTATGGATGAGTTTCTTGTAACCTGTCCAAATGGAGCGGTAGTTGAGGTTCTGTTCTAGTGTGTAATTCGGAGCAGTACATGGCGTCTTCAGCCTAGGTAATCCCAGAAAATCTTCGCTGGTTTGGACGCGCCGGCAAAGCAGCGCAAAAGACTCGGCCATGCCACCCCATTCATCATTCCGCAGCACCGTGCGCTCATTATTCTGCGTCCGGTGCCATTCCCCTTGCGCCAAACGACAAAAATGCTCCACCACCCGGTTCTCGAGCGTATCAGTTGATTCATATCGCTTCACCGCGGGAATGCGCTGTTTCGGTCCTGCTTTTTGCGCGATCGTGCGCCCAGGTAGCTGTGCGATTCGAATCAACGTCGCTTTGTCGAACTCTCGGGCTCGCGACACGCGTTCCTTATCACGGACTCGGCGCAATACCCGTTTGGCCCCTCGTGCGATTTCCTTTAGCGGAAACCCCTGCCGCTCCGCCAATTCGACGATGAGCGGTTTCCGAGCCAGATCGCCCTGCCAATCGGTAGAAGCCAATTCTGAAAGAGCGACGTCCCAAGGAACGTGGGAATGCACAGTGGACCCACTGTGCAAATTGTCCGCGATAATATCCTCAACGCGCTGAACAAAGCGTAAGGCTTCTTCGATCAGCATATTCAGCTCTGAGGCGGTCTCATCCTCATCCGTGCGAAGTCCTTCGTAAGCACCTTCTGTTGCGTAAATGCTTTCCCCCGCGTTCGCAAAAACATGGAGCTGTCTCTTATACACATCTGACGCTGCCGACGACTCCTTACGTGTAG
>CAJXTM010000968.1 GCA_913061385.1 uncultured Rhodopirellula sp.
AGATCAGCCTCGGTCTCGTGGGCTCGGAGATGTGTATAAGAGACAGGAGCAAAAGATGCCAGGTTTAGCTCAAACAATCATCACCGCAGGCCCAATCCAAAGAGGCCAAAACAAGTTGGTTTCCAGTTCACTTTCTTTCGGGGAAAAAACATTGGTTTCACCTGATCCGTTTGCGACCAGTAAAACGCTCATTGGACGACTAGCAGTTGATCCATCCAGCGAAACGTGGCGGGAGTTTGTCGATAAATATGCGCCCACCGTCTACACATGGGCGTGGCAATCGGGATTGCAGGAATCCGATGCGGCAGATGTAACGCAAGAAGTCCTCTTAAAATTACTGGAGAAAATGCGGGTGTTTCATTATGACCCAGCGAGAGGCAGTTTTCGTGGATGGCTCAAAACGATCACAGTCAATGCTGCCCGAGATTGCGGCAGACGTCTGGCACGGCTGCCGGTCGGTCCAGATGGTTTATCTTCGGTCGGTGACCCCAGCAGTTGGGATGACCTTGGCAAACGGATTGATGAGGAATACCGTCGCCAACTGCTGATGCAAGCAGAAGCAACCGTCAGTGGCCTCGTTCACAAAAACACATGGCGGGCCTACGAAATGCTTGTGAAAGACGGCACGCCTGTAATCCAGGTTGCGAAGTCTTTAGAGATGAAGGTTGCAGAAGTCTACGTGGCAAAGAGTAGAGTGCTTAAGCGTCTGAAAGATATCATTCATCAAATAGAACAGACGGATGGGCAGACAACAGAAATGGATAGACAACAACCCCGACAGGAAACAGAAACATGAATGGGCGTACGACTAAATCTTGCCCCACGATCAACGAACTTCGTCATCTGCTAAACGAAACACTTGCTGCGAATCATACCGAATCAATCTCGATTCACGTTCAGGACTGCGGAGGCTGTCAGGAACGCTTGGAGCTTCTCTCGGATGAAGTGATGGTGAATGATCCGATCGTCCACGACTCCATTGGACATACTCCTGCCAGTCAGAGTTTCCCTGATTCTGGCAGTCACCACTGTGACACCAGTAACGAATCCGTGGTATCCTCAGTGCTTCCCCCAAGCGCGAATGAGGCTCTGCGCCAGGTCGTCGCCGGATTACATCGAGGCGCACCTGAAACCAACACGATCAGCAAGCGTGAGTCAGCTTTCTCAACCCCGTCCGAAGCAAAAAAGCGGAACAGCGGGTCTGAAATTCGACGGGGTGCTTCAGACACAAACTCGGAATTTGACAATCGAAACTCACACCGTCCCCATTCCAAAACTCGATCTTCATACACACTCTCTTTCCCTGACGCCCCAATGACCGATCGTGGCATTGGAGCAATTGGCCGTTATGAAGTATTGAGACGAATTGCCAGTGGTGCTAGCGGCGTACTGTACGAAGCTTGGGATAGTGAACTTGATCGCCCAGTCGCCTTAAAAATTTTACGAGATCTCGCAGACCCAGCTTCGGATGCGTATCAGCGAATGACTCGCGAAGCCCGAACAGCCTCGGCCCTGCGTCACGAGAACATCGTTCCAGTATACGAATTTGTTTCTCGAGATGACTTCCCACCGCTACTAGTGATGAAACTATTGAGCGGTAAAACGGTCAATGACATCACCCGATTACGCACCCCAGTGGATGGCAGGGAAGCGGCACGCCTGGTGCGGCAGGCCGCTCTCGGACTGGCATCAGCTCATCGGGCCGGTCTCGTTCATCGTGATATCAAACCGTCGAATCTCTTGATCGATGATTCGGTAAATCCCTCCACTGTGCTCGTAGCTGACTTTGGATTGGTTCATGAAATCAGCAGTCAGTCGGACCTCACTCGAACCGGCGACCTAGCTGGCACTCCCGCGTACATGAGTCCCGAACAGATCGATAATTTGAAAGGGATTGACGCCAGAAGTGACATTTATTCATTGGGTTGTGTCCTCTATCAGTTGCTTACGGGGCAACCACCATTTACCGGCACCGTTCGCATGGTGTTGTGGCAAATCATTCATGAGGATCCGATTACGCCCCGCCAAATGGATGAGCGAATATCAAAATCGCTAGAGAACATTTGCATCAAAGCGATGTCGAAAGACCGCCGGTCTCGTTACATGACCGCGACAGAATTCGCGGATGACCTGCAATCTTTTCTACAAGGTCAACGCACGATTGCAAAACCCATCAGCCTGTTTTCTCGTACCAGTCGCGTAATGAGTCGTCATCGTGTCGCCGCAACCTGCTTAATCGCCACTGGCTTGTCATTGCTCACCATTGCCGGAATTGCATCCTTTGCAGCATTGCGTCTTCGAGATGCTCAAACGGAAGTTCGATTGCAAGCCGCTCGCGCTGCCGAGGATCGCGACATCGCCTTGAAAGCCATGGAAACTATCGTGTTTCAAGCTTACGACGAACTGGACAGTGAATCCTACGACTCTGATGAGATCCAAATCAAGCTTTTGAAATCTGCAGCCAAAGGGCTAGCACGCATGAATAGTGGTGCTGATGAGCAGCTACTGATCCATCAAGCCGAAATGCACTCCCGTTTGGGGCAAGCGTTGTACCTGTCTCTTATACACATCTCCGAGCCCACGAGACCGAGGCTGATCTCG
>CAJXTM010000969.1 GCA_913061385.1 uncultured Rhodopirellula sp.
TACACGTAAGGAGTCGTCGGCAGCGTCAGATGTGTATAAGAGACAGGGATCGGGCCACTACCATCGACGTCAGGAACTCGGTTTTCCGTAAGTGTTGGCGAAATGTCTTTGTCGCGGATGATCGTCGCGTCAATCAGATTGGTGGACGAATCGAAGTCGTCTTTTGCGAAAACATCACTCCCCAGCCAAACAATAGCATCAAACCTTTCCAGTGACGTTTGCCATTTGGGGTTGGTTATCATTGCCTCAGCTTTTTCCGGCGAAACGTCAATCCATCTTGGGGATTCAATCCGTTCACCACTGAGCAACTCAGCAAGTGTCGCAGCGTAGGTAGCTTCTTGATTGATCTCACCATCTGGTAACATCAAGTCAGCGGTTGCGAGAGTTTTTGGTCGTTCGGGGCTTACGACTAGGATTTGTGATTTCGTATTAAGTTTTGTCGGGTCACCATTTTCGTCAGTGGTCAGATGTCGAAGGATCTCGTCACGCGTGTCATAGGCTCGTAGAACTGGTTCTACAGATTCCCTCAATGTCGCAATGAATTGACCGTAGTCGACATCCGAGAGAGCGGCGACCCGAAGACTGATTCGCCACAGTTCGCTATCGAGAGCACCCGCAGATTTTTCCAGTCGCAAGTAGTCATTCTCCTGCAGATCTTTTCGACCAGCAAGAATCTCGCGATTGAATTTTGCCCTGATCGGACTGTAGCTGTTACTGGGTTCCGGTAGTGGTGGCAGAATGGTATCTGCACTCATGACTTGGCCCACTACGCCACGACCAGGCTCACCGAGGGTCCGATTAACGACAGTACCGATTCGCGAAATAGCCTCCACTCGCTCAAGCATGGTAAGGGCTTCAATGGATGCTTGGCGTTCGTCTCGCCCAGCCCCGTTGCTTCCGTCGGAATCTGCCAAGTATTCTGCTTGCATCTCAGGCGGAACACGAACAACCAGTTCCATGGGAACCAATTTTCCGAAGTTGTCTTCTAGCCAACCATAGTCATGAATGATCCTTGAATCAGGATCAAATAATTCCAACAACTGAACGGAGGTCTTGATATTCAGAAGTCCAAGCGAGCAGACCGCAAGCAGCAGTAGACAAGTACTGCTGACAACAGCGTGGTGTCCTGTTATCCAACGGCCTACTGCAGCCCACCAATCTGATAAGCGACTTTCGGGAGCTGGTTGCTGACTGGTTCCCTCGATATCAGATTCAGAGAATTTTGGAGCAAAGACCTGGAGAGCGGCCGGCAGGTACGAGAACAGGATGGCAAGCGTCATGAGAACGCCTATCGCCGAATAAAATCCGAAATTGCTGATCGGGGCCAAGTTGCTGGTATAGAGCGAAGCGAGACCGATTGCGGTTGTCAGGGATGCCAGCGAGCAAGGCATAATGGCGTGTCGCAACGCACGGCCAGGCGCACCTGTTTTTCCGCGAATCCGAACCTCGTCGCGATAGTAGTTGACGACGTGAATCGCTCCCGAGATCCCAAGCACATAAACAAGCGACGGCATGCTCAGCAGAATCGCATCGACTTTGCCCGATGTCCACCAAACCATTGCCATGCTGAGCATGGCCGAGCAACCACCAACGACAAAGACCATCACCGTGATCTTGATGCTGCCAAAGCAGATGTATGACAGCACGATGCCCAACAACATGCTGTAACCCACCAGTCTCGCCAGTGTGATCGTTCCCTCTTCATCAATTGCTGTGTTATCAACGGGCGGACCACCAATTCGAAGTGGTGGTAAGCCGTCTATCGATTCGGCGGGTGCGCGGTTGAATGGTGGGGGTGCCATGGATGGAGGGGCGGCGGGCTGAACACCCGACTCCGCAGCCAAAGTCAGCAGGCGGCCTCGAGGCTGACCCATGATTCCCCGACCCAACGCATAAGCAAGATTATCTTTTGCGAGGTCAGTCAAAGTAATGAGAACACAGGTCAATCTTGGTGGTGGCTCGACCTCCATGGCGTCGTAAATCGCGTACCACGCATTGGTCCGATCGTTCAGGGGGGCCTGCTTCAGTTCATCAAGGGAAGATTCATACTCGTCTGCCAGAATTTCACCGAGGTGGAACTCGACCCGGGCATCGAAGTCCTCAGGAAGTTGCTCACGTTTGTTCTCTGGAACTGCATCGCGGAATGCCGCAGCAGTCCAATCGAAGTCATCTGTGATTGCAGGCGCAAACAGCGTTCCTGTTAATCGTTCCATCGCGCGACGGCGGGCTACCGTTGCCCGGCGGTCTTCATCCGTCAGGTCGATGGGCCAAAGCGGTCCACCTTCACGAGCCAATTCTTCCAGAATCGAGTCCCCGGTCTGAACCGTGCGAAACAGGTTCGCGCAGATGATCGAGGGATCCTTGTAGAATGGATTCTGAAATTGTGTTTTGCTGGGTGGTTCACCAAAGCCGGTGACGAAGGTGCCTTGCAACTTGTAAGTTCCCGCAGATTTTTTAATCTGACGAATCAGGGCTGCAGGACCATTACTGGGTTCATCCCAACGATATAGGTGACCTTTTGGCGTGATGTAATACCACTGGCCATTGGGCTGTCTCTTATACACATCTGACGCTGCCGACGACT
>CAJXTM010000970.1 GCA_913061385.1 uncultured Rhodopirellula sp.
AGATCAGCCTCGGTCTCGTGGGCTCGGAGATGTGTATAAGAGACAGAAATTGAACTGGGTGCAATCGGTGGATCGATTCAGGGAGTAGATGTTGCAAGTAATCTGTCAGGTAGCCCGAAAAAGTACCGAGTCGTGAAGACCGAGGATGAGAAGCGACTGTATTTCATGTGGAATAGTCCAAGCCCCTTGATGCAGTTTGATCGGCAGTTGCTCGGTAAGGCAGGCATCCCGCTTCCAAATCGCTCAATGCTCAAGTTCATCCCAATACAATTAGAGAATGAGTTGGCCCAAATCGAAAAAGCCTACTGGGAGTCAAAAGGTTACAACTCCGTCACTCAAATCGCGAAAACAGTCTTCGAGAGCAAAGCTTCTGGGAGTAACTACAAGTTTGAGGTCACTAGTCAACGTTATCGAAAGCCAAAAAAGTGAGGATGCTCACTGCAGCGTTGGACACCCAAAATATCGGGACGCCGCCTACTGGGACGCGTCATTACCAACAGGCTTTTCGCCACCAATTTATGTCGAGGGTCTTTGAAATGCCCCCTTTGTTAGCCCGTTCAAGGCAACCAAACCAAATACTTGTCAAAAGATTGGACGGAGAGAGAAAGCGAACGATTGACCGCCGACAGGGGGTAATCCACGATTCACCCCTACGAGTCGTCCTAGAATCTGCGAGATTTGCTTAAATATTGCAGTTCGGGGCCCGTCGAACCAAGTAGGAAAAACATAACTCGAATATGCTGTTAAGAGCCGATTGCGAGAAACAGGTCGCTGGAAGCTACTTCATTATGAATGCCCAAAGCCTTGCTTCCCGTCTTGTTGCCTCTGTTGCACATGGGTGCTGATCGCCCCAAATACTTTTCAAAATGCAATCAGGCCGTAGTGAATGGCCTGGTTACTCGTCACAACGAATTCAATATTTCTGGCTAAGAAGTTAAGGAACTGACCGTCGATGCTATCTGCCATGTCCCTTTTCGAAATTATTTCCAATGCTACCTACGGTGCCCTTGCTGGGGTCGCCCTCTGGGGCCTCTATTGCATTGTCATTGTCTGGTCACGCGTGAATCAGAAGCGTTTTAAGTCTGAGGAGGAGCAGGACTTCTTCATGGACGATGTTGAGCAGATGCTCACGGGAGGAGATTTCGAGGGCATCGCGGAATACTGCGACGGCGATAAACGTGCTGTTTCCCAGATTGTGGGAATGGCCGTTGAGCATCGTGAGATGGGTTACAAGAAAGCAAGGACCTTCGTGATGGACCGTTTTCAACGGGACGTCATGAGCGACGTTGAGTACCGGCTAAGTTGGGTCAGCACGGTGATCAAAAGTGCGCCCATGATCGGGCTGTTCGGAACCGTGTTCGGCATGATGGGGGCGTTCGAAACGCTTGCGACATCTGAGTCCGTTGAGCCGTCTGCTTTGGCGTCGGATATCAACATTGCTCTTCGCACCACGGCTTGCGGTTTGGCCATCGCTATTCCACTCATGATTTTAGTCGCAAACGTCAATATCCGAATCGCGAAAATGGAAGATCTGGTTGGTGCAGGTCTGGTCCGTTTCATGGCCGTCTACCGCGAATCTCTGACAAAGTATTCGTCTTCTCGGAGTGGCAGAGCTGCATCGACGGTTGAGCCAATGACGTCGCAGTCGCGGGTCGAGTGAGCTTTGAATTGGTACCAATGTGCCTGCTGAGCTAAGCCGAAGACAGGAATGATCGAATATGAAAACTTGTGATAACAATTTGACTGAAAGATGAGTGACAACCCAAATCTCATAGATGATGACGAAGATGACTTCGCGTTGCCTCGCAAGAAACGCGAGGATGACGAGATGGACATTACACCCATGATCGACATCACGTTTCTGTTGTTGATTTTCTTCATTGTTTGCTCAACGATGGATCCGACCAAGATCGGTACCATTCCCGAAGCTGACAATGGTCTTGCCATTGCCGCCAAAAACTCCGCTGTAATCTTCATTAACCCCGGATCGGGTGATGAGGTCATTCTGTCGCGAATGGATGGAACTAATTTCAGTGCCGATGAGGATGCTCAGGCAACTGAAATCATCGAGTACATCACCGAGGAACTCGAGAAGTCGTTAGGGGCTAGCAAACAACATGTGATGTTGTTTGGAGATGCAAATGTTGAAGTGGGAAAAGTAACGCGAATTCAGAAAATCATAGGTGATGCGTTTGAAGATCTGGATTCGACTTTCATTGCTGTGAAAGAGCAATGACAAACAACTGAGGTTCGGTTATGGGCCCCAGATCCGATAGCTTGTCTGCAGTGGCGCTGCAGCGATTTTGTATCGGACTCCTGTTGGTCAGATTGAAATCGTTCCTTTGCTTTCTAGCCAGAAAGCGGAACACTGTGTATTGAAATTTTGGATACGTAACAGGTTTATCTTCATGTCGATCGAAGTCAGTTGTCTGGAGTGTGGTGCCAGCCACCACGTCAATGATCGGTTGGCGGGACGCAGCGTGCGTTGCCCTAGCTGTGACGCTGTGGTGTCGGTACCGGAACGATCGATCCTGTCTCTTATACACATCTGACGCTGCCGACGACTCCTTACGTGTAGA
>CAJXTM010000971.1 GCA_913061385.1 uncultured Rhodopirellula sp.
CTCGGAGATGTGTATAAGAGACAGCCGTACGACTGGTGTTCGATTTATCAATCAGCAGGAAGTCTGCCAGTTTCACCAGGTTCAATGAGTTGTGTGAGGACAGTTCGAGCATAACATGGCATTGCGAAAACGTGTATCCAGACCCCATGTAGGCGCTGACTATCCCTTGGTCTTTGCACCAGGGTGAGTGAGAGCATTGGGGTTGGTAATGCGACTGTGTTCTGAAGGCTGAGGCGTAGCCGAAGCCGGAATAACACAGCCTGCCGCATGCGCGGCAGGAGTTTGATAATCCAATGAACTGTGGATGCGGCGATGGTGGTAATCGAGTCGCCAGCGATCAATCACCCACGTGAAGTGATTCAGTTCACGCGGTCACTGATGATCCATGTAAGAGGCAGTACTTGGCAGTGAACACGAGGCTGCTTTACTTGTCAAACATTTGGTGTTGAATTGAGCTCATGCGTTTTCAGGCAGCGTGCCTAAAGCGAAATGAACACATGGATGCTGAATTGTGGAGGTGCGGTAAGTTGCGATTCCCCTTTGCGCTGAGATCGCTCGATGCAGATTTGTCGACGTTGGATGTGCTCGGGGCCTGTGCGGTATTTTTGAGCTTTTGTGTTTTAGGGCCGATTCGCGATTTGGATCGTAATGTTTCGGAAAGCAACGGGGCCGTGGTCGCCTTGGAACATCAGGGGACCTCCCGCAGGGGTTTCCTTGCCTGTGACGCCGGATGGGGTCGGACCATTCATTTCTACATTTTCGTGCAGTATCTGTCCGTTTAATTCAACTTTGATGAACTTTGCTTTTTCAGTGCGTGTGCCTGTGCTGTCGAAACGAGGAGCACGGAAGTCGATCACGTATTTATTCCAAGTGCCGGGTTCTGTCTGAGCATTGGTCCGTGGCGGTGCCGCTCCGTAAATAGCCCCCATGTCTCCGCCGTTCAGGTCCTGTTTTCCAAAGCTGTCGAACACCTGTACTTCGTATTCACCCATCACATAAATGCCTGAATTCGAATCTTTCGGCACCATGACTTCCAGTTCGATTCGCACGTCAGAGAACTTTTGCAGCGTGTAGATATCCACGCCTCTGCTCTGTGTGTTGATCAATGCTTTGCCACCCTTGTTGGCAACGATGTTTTGTTTGTCTGGTTGTTTCAGACCAGCCTTCCCGATTTTCCAATGATTGCGAGATTTCGGTTCTTTCGTGGTCCAACCCGAAAGATCCTTGCCGTTCAGCGGTGCAATCTTTCCGTCATCCGCCGCGACGTTTGAGGTCATCAGACAGAGCAAGGCAATGAGCGTGCGTGTTGGGCAGTGAAACATGAGTGGCTTTCGATGTGATTAATTTGAAGAGGGACTAATATAATGTTTGTGATCTTCCGCGGTCGTGTGCCCTGTAAGGACTTCGCATCGACGTTGATCAGCCGTTTTGGTTACAATGCGCGTGTCACAGTTTTGATGGAAATGTGGCATTGCCTTCTATGGTTCGCAAGCAGATCAAGCATGAAAAAGTTAACGCTCTTTTTTACACTGTTTTTCGTTCAAATGAGCGTCGTGTTGGGCGCAGAGATTGCGTTTGAGAAATTGACCTTAACAGAGGAGTTTCATTCTGAGGGAATTGCGTTGGCTGATCTGGACGGAGATGGTCAAGGTGACGTTGTCTCAGGTCCCTTCTGGTATCGAGGTCCTGGTTTTCAATCGCGTCAGCGGTACGCACCGGGAGATGCGCTGGCAATCAAAGGTTATTCGAGGCATTTCTTTACGTGGACATGCGATTTTAACGGCGACGGGTTTATTGATATTCTCGCTGTCGGGATGCCGGGTGATCCTGCCTTTTGGTTTCAGCATCCTGGTAATGATTTGGAGTCAGGGGGACATTGGGCCAAGCGTAAAGTTCATGATGATATCAGCAACGAATCACCTGAATTCGTGGATGTTGACGGGGATTCTATTCCCGAACTTGTTTGTATTCATCGTGGGGCTTATGGGTACATCAAGCATCAGGTGAAGGAAGGGCAAGTGGATTTCTCTTTCACGCCAGTCACGCCAAATCTGAACTACGGTCGATTCACACATGGAATGGGAGTGGGTGACGTCGATGGTGACGGGAAAGTTGATTTGCTGGAAACCAACGGATGGTGGCAACAGCAGGCCGTTGGTGAACTTTTTGAGTTTCATCCCTTTCGTTTTGCACAGAGTGGGGGCGCACAGATATTTGCCTACGATTTTGATGGCGACGGCGATAACGATGTGATCTGTTCACAGAATGCACATGGGTTTGGACTGAAGTGGTTTGAGCATCAGAGCGATGGAGGCAAGATTGATTTTGTGCCTCGGGTCATCATGTCTGATGAACCAGCCGATAATCCTCTGGGGCTCGCGGTTTCACAGATGCATGCTGCCGGACTGGTTGACATTGATGGTGATGGCATTAAGGACGTGGTCACAGGGAAACGATACTGGGCTCATGGTGGAAAGGATCCGGGGGCTGAACAGTTACCCCTGCTGTTTTGGCTCAAGACGATACCTGTCTCTTATACACATCTGACGCTGCCGACGACTCCTTACGTGTAG
>CAJXTM010000972.1 GCA_913061385.1 uncultured Rhodopirellula sp.
GGCTCGGAGATGTGTATAAGAGACAGAATCACGAGCTTTACTGACACGAAGCTATCAAGCAACTTTCCCAGTCCTACTGTGATAAACGCAACCTCTGCACTGGCCTGAATTTGGAAACCGATGGATTCAACTCAATTCGATAAAATCGACGTCAGCACGACGTGACGCCAACACGCCAAACACCACCGTTTTGCTATTACTTTGCCCAAGATCACTGGAAACAAGTTCACTGGAAACAAGTTCACTGGCGTCACAATCACCTGATTGAAACTCGCTTTCGCTTTCCGAGCAGGCTTCAAAAGCCCGCAGATAGCCAGGAAGCGACAGGTTTTCAGAAAATGTACGCTACCGATTCCCTACTAACATTCATGCCAGCTAGCGTTCGGGTAACAAGGCTCGACCTCGGCAAACCAGCCGTCCCGGCACGTGCCTTGGTGCAAAGCGTGTCCAGCTTGAAATTCGAGGTGAGTCGCGGAAAGTGTACTCTGGACCTGTCAAGAAGATCCCGCAGCGGGTCGCAGAGAGACACACTATTTTCGCCCGCAACGGAGTCCGTTGGGATGCACTGAGCTTCAAACCGATTCATTTCAGCCAGCCGGTGCTAGCTATTGCTTTCACTGGTACCTAGCTGGGCTAGGACCTGCAAAACACCGTTTAAATGGGCCAAACGAGGACCAAATCGATCGACGAACTCATTGAGCATGTAATCGCCTTCAACGAGGTGCTCTTCACTATCCGCAATTTCCTCGGTCAATGTGTCGAGAAATTGTGTTTGAACTCTGCTCAGCGTCTCCGCAGCCTGTCGGCAGGAGCGAGCGAGTTCTGGATTGGCATTTTTCCATTGTTGCAGTTCCGTCGCACGCTGCGTATTCGCGGCTACCTGTTGGTGTACTAATTCTTCCAGCAATCGATTCTGTTGCTTTTGGCCCGCCACCAGTTCTGTCAACAAATCCAAGGCATTTTCGTTTCCATCATTCTGCTTCCCCTTACCAGCCTCCGCCTCAGCATCAGCCGAAACATCGATTTGAAACATTGGGGAGATTGGCTCGTGCTCGTATGACATGCGGCTACTTTCTGCTGCGATAAATAAATTTCGTCGAATTAGATCCGGTCGAACGATGCCCAGATTATAGCCAAGGAATTTTTTGATTGTCGACGAAACCCACGCTGGCTTGTAATTTTGTTTTCCAACCAAAAAAACTTTGAGATAATCGCTATTTTCACACTTGCTTTACGCGACCCGACAATTCGCCTTTCAACCGCTAAAGTCCGTATATCTTCCGCGCCGAAACTGACATTAGATGGCGGCGAAATAAACGATTCCAATGTTTCCCGCGTTTCACAGTCGTGACACGACCAGCATCGTCATCTGAGCGTAAATAAATTGCTAGCGGCACGTGCAGCGTGCAGCGTGCAGTGGCGTTAGCCCGCCTCCCATTACACCTCAAGAACAAAAACGCGGATGTCCGAAACGGATTCACCAACGATTGCCTACTACACGGTCATGGAAGACGAGCGAACCGGCTGGACCGGCGGTTTGCTACTTCTCAATGGAGGTGGCAGACCTCTTGAATTTCAATGTACCCTGCCTGTTCGCCCAACGCGGGCCCATGAGATTCTGTTTGGTCTTACGCTTCGCGATCATCTGATTGGCGAAGTCATTGGGCCGCTATTGGTACGAAAGTGCCGAACTCCAATCACCCTCTTGTGCTGCGATCAACCCGAAGCACTTAAGATCGAAACCAGAACACAGTGCCCCGTGGCGCTTGTTGAAGAAGCCGCCTTGTCTGACGAAGGTCCAATCGACGATGAGTCATTAATCGGTTCCACACGAGTAGAACTTGCAGGTTCAACCCTGAGAGTTGCAATTGAGCAGGCTGAACAAGTACAACAATTGGCTGCTGGATTGATCGATTTACCGGATGCGACCGAACCCTTCGACCGGATTCGCGAAGCAATCAAGGAAGCGCAATCTCAAATTGCGAGATCACAATCATCCCGTTTACCACCTGCAGCAGCTGCCTGAAACTCAGGACAAACGGACCGCAGCCGGGTACGAGAATCGATAAGCCAAGGGATTGCCGCGACGATATGTGGAAACGAAACTCCGCCTCCGAATTATGCGCAAAAATTGATCATTCCAATAGCTGGTCAATCGACGCTCTCTCGCCTGCTGGCGTCCACCAGCTGCCGATCAAACCAATCCAGCCCAAGTCGCTTACCATCAAGGTTTCAAAGCTCACGGCCAAAACAACCGGATTCCTTTTTCCCGAAGCGAATCAGTGGACGCCCCCGGTAGTGCCGTCCGATAAATCGCCCAAGAAAAAACGCAAACGCTACACCAGTTTGGAGCGGCATCGTATCAAGCCGCCCAACGAAGTCGTCAAACTTCAGGATCGACTTTACTATCTACTTCAACCGCCACTGGATTCACTTGTTGGCAGTGGGCAACTGAACTTTCCGTTCGACCCATTTCCCTACCAGCTTGATGGCATCGCCTTTCTGTTTCCGCGTTATGCGGCTGTGCTTGCTGACGAGATGGGACTCGGCAAGACGATGCAGGCCATCAGCAC
>CAJXTM010000973.1 GCA_913061385.1 uncultured Rhodopirellula sp.
GAGATCAGCCTCGGTCTCGTGGGCTCGGAGATGTGTATAAGAGACAGATCAGTAACCGCATCACCACCCGATGTAAACCTTGATTGCCCAGTCGCAGATGTGCTATTCCACCTATCGATTGCCCCTTCGATCCAGCAACAACCGGGCCGTAACCCGGTTGTGTTCTGTACACCGAGATGCAACGCAAGTTGCAAGAAAGCAACCGGCCGCAACCACGATCACTCCGACACGGCTTGCCCCATCACACGTTATCCGCGACAGCAACGGGTATGCTTCGTGTCGAGAGACAGCAACAAGACAAACGTAGTAGCAGCCCTCTTGTTGTAGCCCCCTGAGATTGGGCTTGCTGGATCGTCCTACTACACCATGTTTTTTACAGTCAGAAAAATCAAAAGGAACTCCTGCACAAACTCAAATCACACCTGAACCAAAACACAACGCCGCACTGACGTTGGTCATGATTAACCACAACCGGTCACTAGCTAAATCTCTTTTGCGGTAGTTGCTGAATCACTCAGCCTGAACTTAAGCACTTGCAATGATCCTGTGGCATCACGACACATCATCGCCTCAAACAGCAGACCTGCACCGGAGGGTAATCACACCTCAGCACCCCACAATTTGGTCATTATCGCTTTTGCTTATTCCCGGCTGTGTCGACCCCAAATCATACGATTGTCACGTTTCACAAGATACAGTTTCCTCCGAGTCTCTCGCTTCGGCAGACAACACAACGCGAAAAACCACAGCTGCCCCCAACACAAATGATCCACCAGAACCCCGTCTAACTCGAGCCGATCTCGCGTAGCATATTGCGGACAGAAACGATCAGTCTACTTGGCATTACAAAAGACGAAACGTCGGTGAACTAGCTGCAACCTGAATTACGCTGGACGGCTCTGGCAAGTGCCTAGTCTTTGGGTCGGGTGGATCGTTTCGCGAGCATTTAGCCGCGAAGATGACCCAAGATGTAAACGCCATTTCTGACAATGGACTAATCCTCTCCTTTTCACTGTGGGAAGGAATTCGCCTCGTCTCTCGCTACTGCCTCGAAGGAAAGACAAGCCGAGTCCCAGGTGTACCGCCGCCAAACGCTTGTTGGAAACGAGCACACTCGACTCGGTGACACCGTCGATCGTCAATTGATCACCGCTTGCAACGGGGTATTTGCCAAAAATGCAACCAAAGATGGATTTAAACTTTCTTTCACCCGTCAACTTCTGAATGAACTGTTGGCAAAGCAACACTACAGGTCGCCGGACCCATCGGACGCTGCCGTGCACTTTCAAAGAGACGAGTTACACGGTCACCGAAACGGCCCACAACAACAATCAGTAAACGCAACGTGCCGCCATCCACTCTGCCGCATTCTCCACTGCTCCGGACATCCCTCAACGACGTCACCCGCCCTCGTTACTTTAGCCGTAATACACACCCCCCGGGTCTCTATGGAACACTGATTTTGCGTGCAGCCCAATCGAGATAATTTGATCGCACTGGTACCTCTATAAAGACCGGCTTAGCGTCGCGAAGTAAGAGCGACCACGCTACAGTAGTAAGGAATACCAATGTTTCATGCAGGGGATTGTGATGGCCACGAACCAGTTATCTTTGTCGTTGATGATCAGCATCACTTTCGCGTCTGGCCTCATGGCCCAGAATCAAGTTCCATACCAACCCAAGCTTAGTAATAGCAAGAATGGAGTCATCCACGACTTTCCGCTGGGAGTGTTATCAGCGACAGGTCGTCTAGCCGATGGAGAGCGTGCAATTGAGGTGATGCATGTCGGCAAGGGAGGTGCCGCAGATAGGGGTGGCCTGGTCGTCGGTGACCGAATCATCTCGATCAATGGTCGGCACCCCGCCGAGTTTTCCAACACTACGGACACGGGCCTCATTGGTCCGCAAACAGACCTCGCCGTTGCACTTGAAAAAGCCTGCGCAGAAGCTCCCCATCAGCTTTGGCTTGGTGTACAGAGAGCGCTCGACACCGTTCAACTACAGATTGCAGTGCCACCCTCGCCTGCCTTTGCGGAAGCCTTCCCAAACCTATGCCCGAAAAGCACAAAGTACCTAGCTCACATTGCCAACCACCTTGCGGCAACCCAGAGGGCAGACGGCAGCTGGCAACCCGGAGTCGGTGGTGATGCGGATGTCTATGCGGCGGCTTTTTGCGGGCTCACACTACTCGCAGCCAATAATAAATCCTATCTGCCAGCAATCAAAAAAGCGATAAGTTTCGTTCGAACCAAGAGCATCGCATCCATCAATCCCTCGGATCCAAAAATGGGTCCCAAGAATTGGCAAACGGCATCATCCGCGATCCTGCTTGCCGAATACCAACTCGCAACGGGCGACGAAACATACTTTGGCGATCTGGTGAAGTGTTGCGACTTACTTGCGAATCGCGTTACCGATAACGGAACCATGGGCCACCATTTTCAGATCCCCTATAGCGGTGGAGGGCTTGTGATCATCAACGTACAGGCACATCTGGCTTGGGCGTTAGCAGAAAAATGCGGCTACAGAATCAATACCTGTCTCTTATACACATCTCCGAGCCCACGAG
>CAJXTM010000974.1 GCA_913061385.1 uncultured Rhodopirellula sp.
ACTTCAAATAGGCATGCTTGACTTCAAATAGGCATGCTTGACTTCAAATGGGCTAGGCCAACAGGGGCAAGCGGCAGGGACCAGCAATTCGCCGGCGTTTACCTGCACCAGATGCTTGATAGCCAGACTTGGCGATGCAACACGTAATGGTTGCTACCATTCACCGTCGGCCCCAAATCGCTTGCGGGTAGCGGCTCCGAATGCCGCACCGGCTGCATTGATCTGCTGAACAGCCTCATCGCTCGTCAGTCCCGCGCAGCTTCTTGCCGCTGCAATCACTGTCTCGCACTCGTTGTTATCCATGAACAGTGATGCAGCCAGCAGTTCACATTCTTCGGCCTCAGTCACTGCCAGAAATCCATGCTTGTCGGCATGGATCAATTGTCCTGGCTGAACACTTCGTCCAAACACCTCCACCTCGCAATTCCACTGCACGGGAACAGAGTGCGCGTGCCCGACGCAAAGCCGGCGGGCAAGCGACTTGAAACCCGCATTGGTCATCTCATCGACGTCGCGAATCGCTCCATCCGTGATCGTACCCACGCAACCTAATGCACGATGCACGTTACTGTTGACCTCTCCCCAGAACGAGCCAATGACCTGCGGCTTGTCACGGTCCTGAACCACAACGATTTTCGAGCCGGGCTGACTCGCCACGTATTGCCGATAATCTTCCCATGCATTGGCCACCTGTTTGTGGGATTTGTTCGACGGTTCAATCACCAACGTGACGGCGTAACCGACCATCGGTCCCATCTGAGGCATGAAATCACAGGTTTCCTCGCAATTGAATGCGTCTGCTGCACAATCCCGTTTTGTGATCTGCTCCCAACCGTTGTAAATCGTCGGTGTATTCCATCGTTTCAATTGCAGTAATTCAGGGTGAGACAGAGGCATCAGCAAGGTCGTCCAACAAGAGTGAGAAACTGGATAGCGAGTATTGGCAGTTCTTGGCCAGCAATAGCTGGGGTTCAAATCAACTTGGCAACAAATCCCATCCGCTATCGATGAATAAAGTAGGGTGCATTTGCAATTCAGTCATCTGTTTCGCAGTACGCATCACGCAACACCTGCATTGTATGCATGACAGAAATAGCGGACTTGCGCTGCTCGAGATATGTTTTGAGTTGCGTCATGCAACCGATGTTTCCTGTGGCAACCAGATCAGCGTCAGTACTGACAATGTTGCCAGTTTTCTCGCGTCCGAGAGTATCGGCGACCTCCGGCTGATCAATGTTGTAAGTTCCTGCAGAACCACAACACAGGTGTGCATCAGCAATCTCACACAGCTCCACGCCTGGGATGGAACGCAGCAAGCTTCTGGGTTGCGCACGCACGCCCTGCGCATTGGACAGATGACAAGCATCGTGATAGGCAACACGCAGTGGTCGGCCGCGGTCCGGTATTGGTTCGAGGTCACCAAGCTTGGCAAGATAAACCGATACATCACAAACCCTACCGGAAAAATCCTTCGCCGCAGATTCTTCCGTTGTGCCTCTAAGAATCTGCGGATACTCATGCATGCCCGAGCCACAGCCCGCCGCGTTAGTAACAATGGCATCCACGTCATTCGGAAACGCCACCAGATTATTTTTTGCAAATCCTCTGGCACGCTTCAGGTCACCCACATGCCAGCTCAAAGCACCACAGCACCCTTGTTTTTGAGGCACAACGACTTCAACACCGTTTCTGGTTAACACCTCGATTGTCGCCGTATTGATATCTGGTTCCAACACGCTTTGGGCACAACCTGTCAGCAATGCGACTCGCCCACGTTTTGTACCAACGGCTGGATAGACAGCGTCCCAGGTTTGCCGGGCGGGTAATCGATCAGGCAGCAAACCGAGCATGACGCGAAGCGTCGGTGGCAACCAGCGGGCCAACGGTTTGACGAAGCGGCCTGTTCGGGCCGCCATGCGAAACCGTCCGGGGTAGGGCAAGGTCATGCGGGTCAGCAAGCGTTTGAACCGATCACCAAGCGTACGAGTCCGTTGACTCTCGGCATTGGCCCTGAAAGGACTGATCAGATCTCGGTAGGAGACACCCGAGGGACATGCTGGCTCACAGGCCAAACAGCCAAGACAGGGATCCAAATGCGGCAAAGCCGAATCCAAGGGCAGCGTTCCTTCCAGCACCTCTTTCATCAGCACGATACGTCCGCGTGGAGAATCGGCTTCCTGCCCAAGAACCTTGTAGGTAGGACATGCGGCCAGGCAAAATCCACAATGCACACACGTACTTACCGCAGACGCCATCTCCGGCCCCAACGGTCCATGCTGTTCAGGATCTATTTCATGCAACATGCAGTGGACTTCAAGTATGAAAGAGATGAGGAAACTTTGAAACGGGATCCATGGCCTGCTTCACCGCCAAAGAAATATTCGTCGATGGCCAAAATCCAATACCAGGTCGCGGATGGTCGCCGCGAACCATCAATCCGGCAATTTGTTTTGCCAATAGGACTCGGTCCAGCTCATCAACATCATCCTGCGACTCACACAACAACCAGGCAACGGCTGTCTCTTATACACATCTCCGAGCCCACGAGACCGAGGCTGATCTCG
>CAJXTM010000975.1 GCA_913061385.1 uncultured Rhodopirellula sp.
GATCAGCCTCGGTCTCGTGGGCTCGGAGATGTGTATAAGAGACAGGTATCTGGATCTTCTTGATTTTCCAAACGCGACATCTTGAACTGCTGGTGGCTTTTCGTCGACCGCCCCGTGGCAGATCGCTTCAAAAAATCCTGCCGGATGAAGACGCCGCATCGGCCGACGCAGGCCACTATTGTGATCAATGATCCATGCGGCCTTTGCCTGTGGAAGGAAAGTACGGACCGCGACTGCCTCTTCTCCACGGTAGTCCACTGGGTGAGGACCTAGCACGCTCGAGGGGTTCTCATGGGTACCTTCGATCAGTTGACTGATGCTGGAAAGGGAGACTTGAGTGTGCATTTGTGATCCGCTAACGCGGCGTCAGGGAATTTGAAGCGGGGGTAGTTTTGGATCCAGTCGGTCGTGGCCAGCACTTTTCAGACTCAGTTCGACTCAATCAGGTCCTTGGCGGTAAAGCGTCGGCGTGACTCTTGGGGGCTGTCAGTCCCGTTGCCACGCAGTAGCCAGCGACGCAATTGATCCTTGGGGCCATCTGCGGTTCGGGAGCGTGATGGACCGCGGTGCGGTGAATCGACACGGATATCCGGGAAATTCTGATTTTCCTGACGTGCCTGAGCGGTTGGCGATGTTCCCACGCTAACAAGACGCGATGAGACCAGGCACGCTTCGACCCGGTGAATGAACAGAGCGCGATCAACTCGACGCCACAGGTCGGCATGCTGGACATCGATCCGGCTTCCAAAATGCTCCCAGACAAAATCGTTTTCTCGCCAACGAGGCAACGAGTCAGAGAGCGAGCGAACTAAGTATCGATTATTGCTGAGAAGCGTCACTGATGAGGGACCATCGATAGATTCCAGGCCACGGACCGCGGCCAAAAGGGTAAGGCGATTCAAATCGCCCAGATCGACATCACCCGCATCAAATACGGGTTCTCCATCCGATGATTCCAAAGAAAAGTGCCAAGTCCCTTCGCTCAGGGATGACGCTTTTGCTTCACAAACCAGCAGATATTCAGAGCAGTTTTCGGCGTCGTGTGCGTTGGTAACGCTAGCACTCGCCATCATTGATGGTGTATTCAACATCACAGGGAAGGTAATCCAACAGGATGGGGCAAGGTGTTGTTAAGAAATGCCTTTTCTCAACAGTCACGCGGCAGGGAGGTGCGATCCATCGGTGTCCAGCGGGGACCATGCCGGTAGCACGTGGCTAGTCTCCGCCTGACTAGATGTATCGGCAACCTTGCCCTGTTCCCGATACTGTTGGTAATCAAAAAGGTCTGCCAATCTTCACACCGGACGTCATGAAACGCAGATGCCGTATGATCCGAAAAAAGCTGAAAACCGTTTCTGTTTCGTCACCAGGTGTTGAGCCCGTTTTGCCTGTCGCTGAGGGCAGTCGCTGAGGGCAGTAGGACTCTGCAATGAGGGCACGTGTTGCCCAGCAGTGAACATGATCAGTTCACTGCGAACTGTTTGGTCCGCATTCGCATCGGTAATTATTGTGAATGGTGGATTCAACCGATTTCAAACTTAACATCCGTCCATGATACCGGAGGTTTGCCACAGCAGAGAGGTTCGCCCGAAGTCAAAAAGCGGTTGGATTCACAAGTTCGTTAGGTCGGTTCTTGCCAGTCGTAGGTAGACCCACAGAAGCTGGCCGCTCGCAAAACGATGCAGGATGCGAACGAATCAGTAAGTTTTGATAGCTCCGCAGCTGATTGGATCGTGCCGATACCAAGCGATTCAGTGGCTTCGGGGTTCAACTCGCTCCGTAAAATGATCCTGTATTCCTGCACCAATCTTCGAAGGGTGTCGGCCGGGGCGAGCGTAGGATCCCAAAACGGAAATTCATCTTCGGAAAGAGGTTCAGAGAAGGGTGGCAGCTCTACATTTTCGTCGGCGATGCTCAGAAGGGCGCCTGATGGAGAATCGGAGAGGTTGGTCCACAAAACAATCGTGCTCCCCGGATCCGAATGGCGGGCTGCCGCTGCAGCGGCACGCGCTGTGTTTTGCCAAGTCTGCTGTTGTTGATCTCCGTCAAGAGACGCCACCACCAGTGGTGTTGCCGCTTGCTTGGGGGAGACCTGTCGTGTTTCTTGTAGTCGTTTACGGATTGAGCTGGCTGTTCCCGCAATCACATTGGCTGCCTCACCGGTGGTGCTTGAGCAAACGCAAAGTATCAACTGCGCGCCCAGGAGCAAGGCAGGTTCGTTAGGATCAGCGATTTCTGGTCCCGTGTCCTGTGGGGGGGAAAATAATCGAAGCCGTGATGCCGAATCCGAAAAAGCCGGGAAAAAACCGTGCAAGTCGAATTGGCGATCCAAGTCGCCGCAGCGTCCCGAGGTGATCGGTAACACAAAGTCAGCGTCGACCAGCAAACGGTTCAGGTACATCGGATTTGCCAGTGCATCGGGGCCGAGAAATCGTAGTGATTCACGATCCGAAGGTTGATGCAGTTCGACTTGGGCGGCATCGCCAACGACAGCTTCAATTTCTTTGAGCGTGCAGGAACTAGCCTCGTCGCCAACTACCACGCTCACACTGGCAGCGTCA
>CAJXTM010000976.1 GCA_913061385.1 uncultured Rhodopirellula sp.
CGAGATCAGCCTCGGTCTCGTGGGCTCGGAGATGTGTATAAGAGACAGCCCAAGACGGGCTGGCCTCTGCTGCTCTTCCTTCATGGATATGGCGAATGTGGAGATGACTTATCGAAGGTCAAAAAACATGGCCCCCCAAAACTGATCGGTCGTTTTGATGAGCTTGCAGGCTGTGTGGTGGTTTCTCCCCAATGCCCCCGCGACAGTTGGTGGCGTACCGAGGCCCTCAAATCACTCGTAGACGAAGTCGTAGCCGCACGCGGTGATATCGACACGAATCGGCTTTATGTGACCGGGCTCAGCATGGGTGGGTACGGGATATGGAGTTTTCTATCGAGGTATCCCGACTACTTCGCAGCCGCAATCCCAATCTGTGGTGGAGGAAACCCATTTAACCTGCCGGCCAACCGCCCAGGAAGCAAAGTCGGAATCACCAATGAGTTCTCTCCTGCTGGACTCAAAAAAGCAAACTCTCTTCCGATCTGGGCCTTCCACGGCACCGAGGATCGTTCCGTACCCATTGTCGAAACAGAAATACTCATTCGATCACTGCGTGATGCTGGAAACAAGCATTTGAAATTCACCGCCTACGCAGGTGCTGGTCACGTTGCCGCATGGGAAAAAGCTTACGACAATCCCGACACATGGAAGTGGCTGTTCTCGCAGTGACGTTACATCCAGACCGCGCGGTATCACTCGTGTAACACACGCACCCCAAGCACGGGTCCCTGATGTCACAACGAGCTTCCGTGATCCCTTCACTTGTCACGAAACGGAACCAGGGTATTTCCATCAATACGCGTAGTTTCTGCTAACCCGCTTTGAACATCTTTGCTCAAAAGAGCATCGTTGGGGTGAGCCGCAGTCACCAGATTGTCTAATACAAAACTGCCAGGTTTCAGCTGCTGCAAATGCAACGCATAGCGGTGAAATCCGGATACCTGATTGCTTTGCATCTGCACTCTCGATTGGGTCGCCTGAACAGCATGCCGCCAATCACTAAAGTCGTTATTCCTCAGGGTCACGGTTGCATTGGCGAGTGCCCAGACTCCGAAGTTGGGAGGCCCAGATGGCCGCATTTCTTTCCCGACGAATCGATTACCTTCCAAGACCACGGTTCCAGCAACTCGGACACCTGCAACTCCCTGCCCTGAAATCACGTTGTCTCGAAAAATAGCGGTAGCCCCTTCAAAGACCATCACAATCGGAGGCAGCCCGCCCGTGCGTTCGAACTGATTGGACAAGAACGTAACTTTCCACCCGGCCTGAATCCCTACTGCAACTTTTCCGTTTTCCAATACACGATTACCGATTGCTAGACATTTGCCATCATCACAAGCGTTGAACCCCAGTCCTGACAGTTGGTTGTGATGGCAATGATTTTCAATCAGCGTTGGCTCAGCATCCCCTTCCTGCCCGATACCTGACCTTTGATTCTCGTAACACTCATTGGCCACGATCATTGGCGTTGCATTTGAACGTGAACCAATCCCTGCCATTTTGTTGCGGTAGCAACGATTTCCGCGAATCACCGGCGAAGCCTCCTCGTCTGTCCCAATCCCAGCCATGCCATTCCTGTAACAATCGTTGTCTTGTATCAGCGGTCGGGTCGTTTTACCGGTACGAGTTCCAATGCCCGCCCGACGATTCTCGAAGCACTTGTTACGCATCACGATTGGGCATGCACCCTCACTAATTCCGATTCCGGCTCGAATATTATTCCGACACACATTACCGATAATGATGGGGCTGGCATTTTCATGACCAATCCCGGCGTAGAAGTTTTCGAAGCACTCATTTCCCTCTGCATAGCCTTGGGCCTGATCCATAAAACCAATTCCGCCACCCATATTTCGGTAACAGACGTTGTCGATGACCCTCGATGCCGAAGCGGATGCACCCTGAATGGCAATTCCTGTGTAGCCAACGTGATGAACGATATTGTGCATCACCTCACAATTCACACCATCGATCGAGATCCCAGCAATACCAGAAGCCCCAATCAATGAGTGCTTTTGCTGGTTCCCTGAACTCGCAAAATGTTTTTCCCAGCGTGTCGCATCGTACTTGCCGACCTCGGTAACGGTAAATCCATCCAGCACACTTCCTGTGGCCATTTGCACCCCGGGCTTGCCGCCTGATTCACCGCCACCGTCAATGACGGTTTCTTCCGCACGTTTCAGCCCCAGTTTGCCCTGTTCGTTCATGCCTGCACTTCGAACAGTCACACCGTTCCCCAGCACAATGCGTTCCGTGTACCTGCCCTGCTGCACGAGCACCAAGTCACCCGGACTAGCCTGATCAATGGCCTCTTGGATTGACCTGTATTGCTCTGGAACTCGCAAAGTTTCGGCTAGGCAAATCTCGCCGCACCTAGCCATGACCATCCACAAAGCCAAGTAACAGCACACGTGTGGTAACAAAATGCATTTCATTTCGGGCTTCACAAAATCAACCTCTGTATAATTGAAAGCACTCATCGAATCCTTATCCAAATGTCATCATCAATCACACCGAAACTGATGGATGACAAAACTGAGTGACCGCTGTCTCTTATACA
>CAJXTM010000977.1 GCA_913061385.1 uncultured Rhodopirellula sp.
TCTACACGTAAGGAGTCGTCGGCAGCGTCAGATGTGTATAAGAGACAGAAACCAATTTGTGTGTCAGCGAAGCAACGTATCTGACATCGTTCCCCAATCTCTACAACTACGGCGGAGTCGTTTCACCGGTAATCGATCTTTTCTATCGGTGTTGCGTGTTTGATCAGGCGGTAATTCGCCTGGCGGACGGTGAACTAGATAGCTTTTGTTGGGTTCGACCAAGCGAGGAGCATCTCAGCAAAATGGCGTTTCCATCGAACCGGCGAGCAATCGAGCAGTGGCTGAGCACTGAATGATGTCCTAGCAGGTGGTTCTGCTCGGTTACACGGCGTGGCATGGTTTGCCCAGAGCTATTCCCCGTTTTTTCTGCTGCGATCGTTGCATAACAAGAGTCCGCGAGGTAAACTTTCCCTTATTGCAATTGGTTCTCAATAACGATAAGCCTCGTGGGATTGTGTTTATGCCTCGCCTTGTTGTCCGTTCTGCTTTCACCCTCGTCGAACTATTGGTGGTCATTGCCATCATTGGAATTTTGATTGGGTTGTTGTTGCCTGCCGTTCAGGCCGCTCGAGAAGCAGCTAGGCGGATGAGTTGTCAGAACAACATCAAGCAGGTGATTCTTGCGTGTCACAACTATGAATCAGCAATGAAGCAGTTGCCGCCGGCTTGGACCAAGCCGTCTATGACAGGCGATGGCTGGTCTGCTCAGGCGAGGATTTTGCCATTTGTGGAAGCGATTTCCCTTTCTGACGCGATTGATTTTTCCAGTGGCTACAAGGCGGCGAAGATTCGTGTCGATGGAGTCGCTCGTCCCATCGCAAGCTACCGTGTACCAACCTATCTGTGCCCCAGTGAAACCAATGACCGTCTGCGAACTGGATCATCGGGAGAGGCGATTCACTATCCACTGAATTACGCGTACTCAGCTGGTAGGTGGTTTGTTTTTGATTCTGAGAACAGAAGTGGGCAGACCGTAGGCGAGGGCATGTTCACTGCGGGACGTGGACGAAAGTTTCGAGATTGTCTGGATGGGCTTTCGCACACCTTGGGTTTTGCTGAAGTGAAAGCGTGGAATCCCTACATTCGAGATTCCGCAGTCACTGGTAATATGACAATGCCCAGCTTTGAGGGCCAGATTTGCGGGTATGGTGGTTCGCTGAAAACGGAGACTGGGCATACAGAGTGGGTAGATGGCAGGGTGCATCAGTCAGGTTTCACAACCACGTTCACACCGAACAAGAAAATCCTCTGCCTCAATAACTTGGGCAATGACTATGATGTCGACTTCACAAATTTCAGGGAAGGGAAAAGTGCGACGAGTCCTGTGCCCAGAACCTATGCCGCAGTGACTTCACGAAGTTATCACACAGGTGGTGTGACCGTTGCATTACTGGACGGGTCTGTTCGTTTTATCACTGATTCGATCAACTTTGATCTGTGGCAGGGCATGTCCACACGGAACGGACGAGAAGTGATTGCTGTTCCCGAGTGATCCCAAGCCGATCATGGCCTGAGTATAATTCTTCTCATGATTTGGCCAGCGCGGTTAGGCGGTAATGATCCGCAATGCAGGCTGGTTTCAAAGAAGTCGGTGAGGCGTTGTTCCCCTGGTTTTGCCAAGCTGGCTTCGCTGCATTTTGACACAGTTGTTGGACTTTGTCGGGCTGACCGTTTCGATGCAAGGCAGCGGGGCTGTGGGGTCCGTCCAGCGGGAAGACCTGTTCAATGGACCGGTGTGAAATGTTGCTTGCCTGCAACGCTTGTACGCTGCGTTGAGTACTCGCAGTTTTGGCGTCATGAGGTGGACGATTAGACCGCAATGCGGCGCCCGGTGCTCTCGCTTTGTTGCGCTGCTGAAAAAATCGATGCTGCTCGATAAGCATCATTCAGATCGCTCATGTTACGCAGCAGACTCGTGACGGCACGGTGAAATTGCGTTAGCAGTTGCTCACCCACAGGCAGTTCAGTCTCGAGAGATTCCAAGTGACGCCCCGCGTCGTCGAACCAGACCAAATTAGACGGCAGGTCAACGAACGCAATTCCTCGTTCGCAGCAGATTTGCATGGCGGATGGTGGTCGGAACCCGATGGCTTCCTGCCAAGATTGCTGAATGTAATTCCCGCTACTGATTTGGGCTGTGACTGCGGGCAGTTTCTCGGTGGCAGCGAAGTCGAGACTCAGCGATCGATACCCCGAGGTCTCGTCAAGTTGATGGCAAGTCGATGCGACGTGGACTGGCTCGCGGTTGACGACGTAGCGACACCAGTCGATCAATTCAATGAACTCGGAGCGATCATGTTTGGTTTGTTGTCGGCGTTCGTTGCTGGGTGACGGGGTGCGGTGGTGGCAGAAAATCAATTGGGGAGCGCCAAGGTGTGTCGCAATCAGTTCACGCAATCGCAGGGTGGCTGGGGCGAAGCGTCGCGGAAACTCAGCCATGAATGCAACGCCGGACTGTTCAATCGTGTCCCGTACGTGTTGGTCTTTTTCAGGATCGAAGTCAAGATTACCCTGTCTCTTATACACATCTGACGCTGCCGACGACTCCTTACGTGTAGA
>CAJXTM010000978.1 GCA_913061385.1 uncultured Rhodopirellula sp.
CGTGGGCTCGGAGATGTGTATAAGAGACAGCAGTGCAAACGGTGGATGATTCATCCCATCGTATTTATCTTGATTCATCTCGGGTTTGGCAGAATGCGGTGGAGCCGTCTGATATTACCAACGATGGTATCGTGTCAGTATTTGATGCGTTAATGGTGGTCAATGAATTGGCTCGTGCTTCAGTAATCGATTCGCTGACAGGGCAGTTTGATAATCCACTGGATTTGGACGAGTGGCTGGGTATCTATTATGACCAGAATGGAGACGGAAGGCTGTCGGCGATTGATGCTTTGAGAGTGCTGAATCAGCTTTCAGTGATCGGAGGTAATGCCGGTGAGGGTGAAGTTGCGTTGATGTCTTCTGAGGAATCGAAGCAGTCGATGGCGTTCGGGTCCCGTTGGATTCAAACGCTTACCAGCGATCTTGATATCAAAGTTGAGGTCGATGCAGGTGCTGTTTCTGTTGAAACGCTCGAGGCCATCGCTTCCCGCGTGGAACATCATTCCATTGGCACGGAATCACGAGAAGCAATCGAAGACGATGAGCAGCAAGCTATTGACGCTGCGATGGTACATTTGCTTCAAGATGAGAGTTGGATTTAGTGGGTCTGCAACAGAGATGTCAGAGTGTTCAGGTGTTGGTGACACCGGGATTCTATACCTCGTTGAAGTTCAAGCTCATTGTCCTGACCTCACCGACCTAGAGGAGTGTTTCTCGGCAAGAGTGGCAAAGTAAAGAGGCAGGAATTTTGCGAGCGGATCCTTGTCATCTACATCCTCAAACATGTCAGTGATGGTCAAGCCTGATTTCAGTTGGCCAGCGATCAGATCTTCGAGTGAGTGGCTGCACATGAGTGGTTCGTTTTCGCTACGAAGTTTCTCCAACTCTTCCGAGTTAAGGTGTGTTGTGTCGTTGTAGGGCAGTTTGTGTCTGACCAAGAATTCATTCTGTTCCAAGCGGTCTTCATCAAAGATGAACCTTGCCGGATTGGTGAACCCAGATAGCATTCGTCCACCGGTCCTTAAAACGCGATAGCTCGCTTCAAACACGGGACGTGCGTTAGAGATGAATGACATTGAGCATGGATTGAAGACAAGATCGAAGGACTCTGCTCGAAATTGCGAAAGGTCACGCATGTCGCCGAGGACCGAGGTGATGGTCAGGTCTTCTCTGCGTGCAACGATTTGGTCCTGTTCGAGCTGTAGCGGAGAGTTGTCAATCACTGTGACGTGAGCGCCCGCCGCAGCAAAGATCGGGGCTTGTTGCCCGCCTCCCGAGGCAAGTCCAAGGATGTTTAGTCCAGCCAGGTTCGGGAACCATGACTCGGGAACAGGCTTTTGGGGAGTCAGTAAAACTTGCCATTCGCCATCACGAGCAGCCGCAATGGTTTCGTCTGAGACGGGAACTGTCCATTCGTTGCCTTGTTTGACTTGTTCGTCCCATGCCCGTCGATTGTATTCGGCGTAGTCCATTGATTCCCTTGCCGTTCTTACAGCTGTCGAGGTGGTCTGCTCTTGTTCGTGCGGTGGATCCCGAAGCCCCGAGTATGACAGTGTTTCATGAGTTTGTGAGGTGAGCGTTGGCTAAGTGCCTGCCGTGTCTCGCGTTCTGTAACTTGCTCCAGGCTTGAAGGCCTTGGGTGCTCATGCGCGCGGTCGAGTTTCACGGGTTGTCGTCAAATTGATAGCGCTACGACCTAAGCAGATGCGTGATTCCGAAGCTGCGTGTTGATGTTTTCGGTTTCCATAAGACACGTGTGGGTAGCGGTTTAGGGATTTTGGTGTGTTTTTGCCGAGCGGCTTGGAGCAGTGTCCGGCACAGCCTGTGCTTCTAAAAGAGTCACTCAAGTCCCAGACGGGAAACATGAATTTTGGGGCATTTGATGTCGGCATCCCAACAACGTTAACGACCAGTATTCAAGCAAAAGAACACAAACCGGAGAAAGCAGATGACAAACGAACCTTCCACTCAAAAGCAAACGTGGAGCAGGATGCAGAGAGGCTTGGTGTTAGGTCTTGCCTTACTCAGTCTGCTCGTATTCAGTATTTCCACACAGGCTCAAACCTCGAAACTTTCAACTTTCAAGAAATCAACTTTCAAGAAATCTATGCTCGGTACGACAAAGGTAGTCTCACCGTCAAGTTCCACATCACGTCGCAGTATTGGGAAACCAAGCATCGGTCAACGTAGTTCGGTTTCCAAGCAGCCGGGCGTCGTTGGGTCACGGGCAAGTGGTTCAAGCTCGATTGGTATATCAAGCTCAGCTCGAACAAGCCAGGAACGCAAATCGTCAAGCAACAATCAGAGGGGTATTTCGAGACCTAGAATTTCCAATTCCGACAGCAATCGTGTTGCGTCAGATCGTGTTGCGCCAGGTAAATCTGCAAGCAAGCGTCAAGTGCCAGACAACAATCGTGGAGGCACAGGGTTCAGAGATCTGTTTTCCAGACGCGGTGATGGTCGTACGAGTGCACCAAGATTCGAGGTCGAGCTTGGGCAAGGGGTAGGACGAACAACCGTCCCCCTGTCTCTTATACACATCTCCGAGCCCACGAG
>CAJXTM010000979.1 GCA_913061385.1 uncultured Rhodopirellula sp.
GAACGCACCACAGAGGTCATGAACAAGCTGAACCAGGACTACAAAGAAATACCGGGAGTCGCAAATTCACTTTCCATCGCTGGCTACTCGCTGCTTGGTGGATACGCGGGTTCAAATCTTGGATTTTCGATTGTCATTCTTGATCCATGGGACGAGCGAAAAACCCGCGAGACTCGAATTCGTTCCATTGCGGCCGAAATGAAGCAGCGGTTTGACAAAATGGAATCCGCCATTGTCTTTCCATTTGCACCGCCGCCCATTGATGGGCTCGGAAATGCGGGTGGATTCCAAATGGAAGTCCTGAACAAAGGCGGAGCAAACTACGCTCAATTACAAAACACCGCTCAGGATCTTGTGCAGGCTGGTAATGACCAGTCGGGCCTCTCCGGTCTGAACACTACGTTCCGGGCCAATGAGCCCCAATTATTTGCAGACGTCGATCGGGTCAAAGCCAAAGCGATGGACATTCCACTGCAAACAGTCTTTGGCACTCTGCAAGCCTACTTAGGCTCAGCGTATGTGAACGACTTCACTTACAACAATCGCCCCTATCAGGTACGCGTCCAAGCCGAACCGAAATTCCGTGCATCGCCTAAGGACATCGAAAACCTCGATGTTCGTGATACGAATGGAAAGATGGTGCCCATCAGCTCCATCGTCAAAGTGAAGGAGATGGTCGGTCCTTCCGTAGTGCAACGTTACAAACTCTATCCCAGTGCCTCAGTCACTGGATCTCCCGCTAGCGGCGTGAGTTCGGGACAGGCACTGGGAATGATGGAAGAAATGGCTGCCGCGCGGCTGCCCCCTGGCTTCGGCTACGAATGGACGGGAATGTCGTTTCAGGAAAAGCAGGCCGGCAGCGGCCAAGCCACCATCTTTTTGCTGGCAATCGTAGCCGTGTTTCTGGTACTAGCGGCCCAATATGAAAGCTGGACCAGCCCCGCTGCCGTCATCGCCGTGGTTCCACTGGCTGCCCTCGGCGTAGTCCTGGCTCTGGTACTGCGAAGCGCAGACAACAACACGTATACGCAAATCGGAATCGTTCTGCTGGTGGCACTCGCCAGTAAAAATGCCATTCTGATTGTTGAGTTTGCCAGCCAAGAACGCAAAGATGGAAAACCTATTCGCGAGGCAGCACGCAACGCGGCCCGACTTCGGTTCAGAGCCATTCTAATGACCGCGGTATCTTCGATCCTTGGATTTTTGCCGCTGTTATTTTCTTCGGGTGCCGGTGCCGCAAGTCGCCAAGCTGTCGGCAATGCAGTGGTCGGGGGCATGATCGCTGCAACATTCTTTTCCCTGATGTTTGTGCCGACATTCTTTGTCGTCTTCCAAAGCATCTCGGAACTACGGAAGAACAAAACAGCGAGACCTGCAACCGGTGACTCCGTCACGACGACCGCTGCCACTAATCCCTCCGAGACATAGTCGAGCCTGGAACCAACAGTTCCGGCCCCAACATTTAGATCAGCGACCCACACCGATGAATCAACCTGCATTGGATCAAACACGAAAAACTTTGGGCACATTCCGGCGTTTGCGGCATCTCGAATTATTGATTGCCCTGATTGGAATCATTGTTGGGCAATCTATTTTAAATGACACATCCGATGTCAATCGGACGATCTTCAACGTGCTTTTCTTTACCGTCGTCATCTCGGCCATGCGTTCGCTATCGCAGTCGCGATGGAGCCAACTGTTCGCATTTAGCCTTGGTCTGGCTGCGTTCTCAGCATCGATGTTCGCGGAATTCCAACCATCACGAATCCTATTGGTCGGCGTCTACACCTGCTATCTCGCGATCTTTGTATCGCTAGTCTGTGCGTTGTGTCGCAGTGTGTTTCGAAGTGGAAGAATCGACGCCAACCGTATCCTTGGTGCCGTCTGTATCTATTTCTTGCTGGCTCTTATCTGGGCGCTGGTCTACTCGCTCGTTGAGGTTTGCCGACCCCACTCGTTCAATATCCCTGACTATGTCGCACTGGGTGTGCGTCAGCAGATGGTGTGTGACATGATTTACTTCAGTAATGTTACGCTGACCACGCTCGGATATGGCGACATACTACCGCTTAGTAATCTGGCACGAACGCTTGCCAATTTTGAAGCGATGGCGGGACAACTTTACGTCGGGATTGTGATTGCACGCATGGTGGGCGTGCAGGTCACACAACAAATTGAGGACCAGAGACTAGCCAACTTGCGAAAAGACGAAACCAGCAAAGAAAGCGGCGATTCCTGACAAACTGGGACACCTAGCTGAAACCAGAATTCTTGTAAACCTGCATGCCCCTTGGAATGAACGTAATAACGAATGTGCCCAAGTATCCAAATGTGCCCAAAGATGATCGTAGGCACTCACAACTTGAACCTTCTGATTTAAAGCCGATGCCCAGGGACGCTTCAGAGCAGACACTCCTGAACCCTTCCTGCAAGCACGCTGACTTCATTGGTCCGAGCGAGTCGTTCAACGCCGGCGTATCGACAGCAACTCTAGGCACAGCAACTCTAGGCACAGCAACTCTAGGCACAGCAACTCTAGGCACAGCAACTC
>CAJXTM010000980.1 GCA_913061385.1 uncultured Rhodopirellula sp.
GAGATCAGCCTCGGTCTCGTGGGCTCGGAGATGTGTATAAGAGACAGGTGCTTGGCTGACGCCGCCGACCGACTCACAACATCTAAGCGACAACACGGTCCCCAGCAGGGGTCTGTGTCGCAGGTCGAACCGCAAGAATGAGGACAGCGAAGGTCAATGCATAGAGCCAATGAGAGCCGAGCATTGCAACCGCGATGCACCAACCAACAAGAATCAACTTTCCAAGATTACTGCTTTTAGGCAGCCATGCTAGAAAGAACCCGAGGGGCAGGGCAATCACCATCAAGTGAGTCAGAACCTCGTGGACCGAAGACTGAACCAACAGAGAATTTGGACTAGTCCAGTCAATGGTCCGATCCTGAACCGGAGCAACCAACGCGTAAGCTCCCAGCCCGTTAAACCAGACTCTCCCACCAAGCATTGCGACCCACGTAGCGATGCCGATTACGGTGATTTGAACAGCGAGTAATCGCTCCGAAAAACCGGCAGTCCAATGCATCACTAATTTGTCAGCGTCATTCTGGACCCCTTGCTTTCGTTTGCTTGAAAACGCAACCCACGCGTTACCAGCTGGTGAGATTGCGGCGGCAAATAACGCTAAGCTTAAAAGCGTCTCGGCCAACCCCGAAAGTATCATCGCACGATTAGCCCAGCCCACAAACAAAAACCACAAGAAAAAACTTGCCCCACGACCACCGCGACCACAGAAAACAACGAGTGTGGTTGCCATGCCAACAATGAGATACAGCTGGTAAACCCAAGCGGCTTCCGTCAAGAACAGAGGCGAGATGATCCAACTTCCTGCACTCTCTAAGCCACCAGTCGTGAGAAATTCAGAGACCTGTGTAGCCGAGAGCGGACCACCACTGCTGTACCAAAAAGCCGCATCGGACCAAGCGCTCAGGAAATACATCAAAGTGGTCATCGCCAACAGACCACGAATCACGGCAACAGGAGCAACAGATGCACGGGAAAACCAAAACCTGTCCCAACCGCCGATCACCAATTCGTTGCCTGAGCCAGAAGATTGAATATTTTTCTTCATTGCTGAACCTCCATACCGGCGATGCGACCCACTGTGTCACCACTTGCTACTGAATCTTCCACCGGTAAATCAGAAGGTAAACGTTTCGTTATTGTTCGAACGACGGCATGGTTGCGAGCGGGCTTGACCTCCGATACTCGAGGCTGCGCAGACAGTCGAGACTCTTTCAACTGAACGAGAGACACTCTGTCTTTGGCACGCACGACTCGCGCTAGGTAAGGCACTGTGGTGCCAGTGTTGATGTCATTGAGATCCGTCGGATACCGTACGATTCTGATACCCTGAATCGAAGGTTCATTTGCGACAACTGGTAACAGCAAATCTGCAACAAGACTTGGTTGATCATTTTCAGCCAGCATCGCCGCCGTGGACAGCCATCTTGCAACTCGATCTGAGACAGCAAAACCCGGAATCGATGAAAAGCTGTCTGCGTTTGCAGGCCCAATCACTCGCCAATCCAATCCCGGTGATGCATCGACCCCGGTTACACGTTGAGTCGTCACTTCAATTCGGTGAGGCTGATCGTCAGACTCACCATGAGTCAAGTAAACCGGTCTGTCATCAGCAGAGAAATGCGTCGGCCGCAAGTATGGCTGCAAGACATCCGACAGCCGCTGCTGAATCGAAGAAGGCTCAACCACAGCAGTGAACGAGACCACAATTGCAACCAAGTGAAACGTCACCCAAATCGAAAGCCACGTCTTTACGGTCGTTGAGGGCCCAAGCCCCGCCGTGGCCAAGTCAGAATCAGAATGCCGTCCAACACTCGCGGATCTTGAATCCGTTCGTGGGCCTGATGTATCGGTTTGCTTCTTCTTTTTCATTGTTCGTCGGCTCATCGCACATCACAACCCAAACCCGCAGGATAATCAGGGTGATGAGCGATTGCGCCAAACGCCTCAAAAAGAAGCCCGAATCGAGTGCAAAAGAAGAATATGGCGGTAAAACCCCCAAGCATGCAGCATCTAACTCATTCAAATGACCACAAGGTTGATCGCTACTGGGGTAATTTCAGTCGAAGCCTTGAGGGCAGCTACACGCACGAATCCCGAGCAACTGGCCACTGACAAGCAACGGATACTGACAAGCAACGGATACTGACAAGCAACGGATACTGCAAAACAATGCTCAAACAATGCGGCTGCGAACGAATTTCACAATGGCTTTCCAGCGATTCAGACTGATTCCAGCCGGACGGTTCCCGCCCCATCCCACAACCATTTCTGCCATCTCAAAGGTGATATTTGCGCTTTTCATCCTACCTATTCCAGTAACTAGAAAACCCGCATTCTGCTTCCCTGAGATGGAAGCGGACTACTCGATGCCAGAGCCCGAACAGGTGATGCTCAAACCACCCGCAAAAATACGCCATCTCGAAAACACGGGCTTTACGCATACAATATGCTAAATCCACGGGAGTATCTACTCACCTGAACCGCCAAGCACTGCATCTACTCTGTCTCTTATACACATCTGACGCTGCCGACGACTCCTTACGTGTAGAT
>CAJXTM010000981.1 GCA_913061385.1 uncultured Rhodopirellula sp.
GAGATCAGCCTCGGTCTCGTGGGCTCGGAGATGTGTATAAGAGACAGGTCTCATAGTCGGGCATCGCAGAGTTCTCTGCGCCAAATCCTGGGCCAGTACCCATTGGCCAGCGATCGGGTTTGAAGTTGATAATGTAAAGGTATTGGTCGGTTCGAATTGCTCTCTGAGGGTACGGTTTATTGCCTGTGCGAGCACGTGCAACGTGTCGCTCACGACCCGTAAAGATTGTGTCTCTCTGCGGGTCAATCTGTCCAGATGCATCACTCTTAAGAATCGGAGCAAGTGACTTTGCGGTCATGGTTTCCGGTATTGTGACGCCGGCAAGTTCCAGAAAGGTTGGTGCCAAGTCAGGCAAACTGACGAAGTCATTGACCACTCTTCCTTTGGTTGTGATGCCTTGTGGCCAACGTATCGCAAGCGGCACCTGCGTACCCAAATCATACAAGCTGCATTTGCCACGAGTGATACCCGGAATGCCGTGGTCACCGCTGACAACAAGAATGGTGTTCTCGTAAGCACCGATCCGTTTTAATTCTTCAACCAGCACACCAAGGCCCGCATCAAACGCTTGCGCTTCGCCGAGGTAGTCTGCAAAGTCTTCCCGAACAATGGGAACATCTGGCAAAAACGGTGGTAACTTTCCTTTCAGGGAGTTTGGGTCGATTCCCCAGAGTTCCTTGCCGCTACCAGCGATCCATTTTCGATGGCAGTTGGTAGGTCCAAACCAGTAGCAGAATGGCTGGTCACCATCGGCTTTGCCGTCACTGTCAGCATCAAGAAACGATCGAATATTGTCTCTGACTTCTTGTAACAACATTTGTTTTCCAGCATCACGATCCGGATTCCCCATCGCTGACTGCGAGAACTGATTGAATTTGCTTCCGTGACGATTGTGGGCCCGAGGTCTGCCACCATGCGGCGCATTTGCTGGGGATCCAGGACTCCAAACTTTATATGTGTGCCCGATTCGGTACCCCGATTCTTCTAACAACAAGGGGTATGCTGGTATCGACATGTCCCAGATTGCACCCTGCAAAATGGAGGCGCGGTTACAACGCCAAAAATGCTGGCCAGACAGTAAAGAGCTTCGGCAAGGAGTGCAGGATGGGGCGCTAACAAATGCTCGAGTGAATAGGATTCCGCCTTCTGCCACGGCATCGAAGTTGGGTGTTGAAACATGATCGTTAATACCACCAGGTGCCAGTTTTCCGTAGGCACTGGCATACTTACCCCAGTCGTCGGCAAATGCCATCACAATGTTTGGTCGATCAGCAATCACTACTTTCACTTGACTAAGCCCTGCGATGAGGGTCACTAGCAGTGTGAGTAGAATTTTGTGTTGGAGGAGTAGGCTGATTTGTTGGCTTCGGATCATCGGTTAATGCACCTGGAAGTAGCGGCGTCTGTACCCGCCGATTTTATCCGAATTCAACTTGGGAGTGTGTGAGCTGCTGAATGGCGTCAGCCAATCGATCCTCAAATGCAAACTCGTGTTCTACTCAGGTGTGTTCTCCAATCGCCCGATGAATCATCTTGCAAACTGGAATTTTGACAGGGGCGTTGCCATTCGGAGGTATGTGTGATGACAATGATCCTGTTTCCTGTGAATGATTATCTGTGCCGCTGACCCATTGTCCCGCTGTCCCAGTCGGAAAAAAATTAATGAACGATGAATCTTCTGATGAACTGAAAGCGAGCCCAGTCCCAATTTCCGCCACAGCCCGGCGAGTCTTGGGCGTTTTGGTCGAAAAGGCCAAAACAACTCCGGATAACTATCCTCTCACACTTACCGGAATCGTGACGGGCAGCAATCAGAAATCAAATCGTGATCCGAAAATGGATCTCGATGAGGATGACGCGTTGCTGGCCTTGGATGAACTTCGGAAGGTCAATGCGGTTCGCGAGGTGCAGGGCTCGGGGCGGGCTATCAAGTACCGACATGCTGCCTATGACTGGCTGGATGTTGACGGAGCAGGTTCCGCTGTAATGACTGAGTTACTCTTGAGAGGCACCCAGACCCTCGGGGAACTACGCACCCGAGCATCACGCATGCACCCTTTTGCTGATCTGGACGCACTGAAATCAGTGGTAAGTGTGCTGGCTGAAAAAGGATTGGTGGAAGCACTCACACCACCGGGACGGGGTCAAACATTTACCCACACGCTCTACCAGCCTCAGGAGCGTCAGTATCTGAACGCACGACTTGAAAAACAAAGTGCGGCAAAAACGCCGATAGCACCGGCAGATATCCCAGATTCAAATCGTACTGCAGTGGATCAGTTGTTGGATCGCTTGGAGACGGTGACCAATCGCATCGACACCCTCGAGAAACGGTTGGCCGAGCTCGAGAATTCGAATTCGTCCAGCTGACGTTAGGTTTGCAGGCATCACTTCCATTGACACAGGGATTCCACATAGTCTGCGCTGCCATCACGTTTCCATGGATCCAATTGTGCCTGTGTTTTTAGTTGTTGCCCACGTTGCAAGGGCTGTCTCTTATACACATCTGACGCTGCCGACGACTCCTTACGTGTAGA
>CAJXTM010000982.1 GCA_913061385.1 uncultured Rhodopirellula sp.
CGAGATCAGCCTCGGTCTCGTGGGCTCGGAGATGTGTATAAGAGACAGGATTAACGTGGGCACCTCAAAATTTCCCGTAAGATGCACTCCCTCAATCGCGCTATTGGCAGCGATATTGACATCACCAGGTGTTTTATTGTCGGCATCCTGATTAATCCGAACCCCCGATGCGACGTCAGTATTCGCGGTGGTCTGGAAATTCAGAAGATTAACAGAAGCACCAATTCCAAACTTCTCGGCTTCAGCCGACGCATTTGCGTAGCTGCTTGTAAATCCATAATTTGTAAACTCGATCGCATTTAACCCAGCGTTGACGACATCATCAAACCCTTTTAGGTTTTGAAACTCATTCCCGTACGGCAGTTCCGTAGTAGCAAGAATGTCGATTCCACCGGCTGACTCTAAAACTACGTTCTCATCAATCTGAGTGAATGAATGGTTGTTGAAGTCACCAACAGTAAGCGCCAAAGCGCCACCGATTTTTTTCTCCACTCCCTTATCGTCTAAAAACGCCGTTTTCATGCCTCCAAGCCGTCGCGTCAGGCTGTACTTCTTTTTTCCGAACAGAGCGTAATCCTCATCCTCTCCGTTAAAGCTCTGCACATTCGCGTCAGCGACGATCATTGGCTGGTCAGCGGTTTGACTGGTGACCTGAATCGCACCACCCGCCTCAATACTTGCAGTCGATGCTAGCGTAGTTTTTGCTTCATGGTTGTGATGCCCAACATTTACTGCAAAAGACAACCCCACTTGATTAAGACTTTTGGCATTGTCTGAGTCTTCATATTTAGCAGGCACGCCGTCCCCCAGGTCTGTAAATGTCTTGAGATCTTTTAAACCTTGGGCAGATACCTCTGACTTAAGTTTCCCGATTCCGAATTGGCTATCTAGCCGATCAAGAATCGTGTTACCAAGTTTTGCTTTTGCTTCGGTCGTATTTCCTGTGATATTGACTGTCGACCCGATTTGCACATCACCCTTTTCTGCCACGATATCACCAGCAAGATTGAAGTCGGCATCCGCCCCCGTGACAGCAACTGAAACGTCGGCCACCACATAGGCAAAATCGTGCTCCGCCACATTTTCAATCGAAATGCTTTTCGTGCTATTGGCAAAACCAATAACATCACCATCTGTACTGGTAATCTTCACTTGCTTTGCCACGTCGACGACAGCAGTCGAAACGGCGGCCACAACTCCAACCCCAATTGATGGAAGTTTCTCCAAGGGCCCGATCCCTCCCGTGGCCTCAAGTTCCAAGGCTGTGTCATTATCCGCCACTGAAAGAACGCGAACGTCTCCACCACCAGTGATCGACAACTCTTTTTGGTTCCCGCCGCCTTCTCCAAGTTCAATCGTTGAATTCACATCTGTTGATTGGACGCCAACCACAAATGAAATGCCGAACGACTTCGTATATTTTTCAACCGCAGATGTGGCATTGGTCCTAATATCAACATCATGGACCGCAGTGACCGCTGTTCCATTTCCAACCGAAACAGTTGCGTCAACATCGAGGACCCCAATGCCGCTAAAGGGCACGTAACTTCCGACGTATTTCGCAAATGCATCGAATGCTGACGCTCCTTTTTCAGTTATGCTATTTACCTTCGTGAAATCCATTCCGTCGATTAACGCTACATTCTCTTTTTTGTCATTAATGACCTCATTCACACGCGCAGCATCGACCACACCATCTTCCGTTGGGTCCGTGTTGTCCGCGGTCGCAGACAAATTAACATTACGGCCTTTGAGGGTGACCGACTCTCCTATCTCAAGCTCTGCTTGGTTGGCAAAGAAACCAGTTCCACGCGTGAAGCTGTAGTGTGTATCGGTTGCGGTGACTTCTAGGTCGCCGCCCGTGGTTAGAAGATCTGCAACATCAAATAATGCAACCAACGCTTTTTCGCCGTCGACAACAAAACCATGCGCATCAACGCCGAGTACATTATCACCTAAACCGGAAAGAAGACCGGCAATCGCTGTGTCATCCTCCGTCATTGTTTTCAAGTTCACTGCAACGATATCACCAGCTTCATACCCCTCTCCCCGCTGATTAATCATCACGCTCGGTGAACCGTCCGCGTCGGTGACAATGTCGATCTTCAGAACGGTTTCAGACTTTTCATCATCATCACGATCATCATCCTTATCTTCGATGGGATTGTGATCTTGCAGTAGATACGCAGGCTCATCCACCCAGGGCCTTGTCCCGGCTAAGTTGACGACATCGGGAGCTGTTGATAGGAGCTTGACCCTATGGGTGTTCACCACGGCCACATAGTATTCGGTGCCATGAGCCAGACCACTACCGTCCGTTGAACCACCACCCTCAGCTACAAATTCATACTTCACCATTATGCCATCAGAGAGGTCATGCTTTGAATTGAATTCGACCGCATTGCCTACAACCGTAAGACCACCTTTGACGAGAGCTTGAGTCATCTTCAGTGAATGCGCGTTCCCAGCTCCTGTGCTGGTGTTCAACCTGTCTCTTATACACATCTCCGAGCCCACGAGACCGAGGCTGATCTC
>CAJXTM010000983.1 GCA_913061385.1 uncultured Rhodopirellula sp.
ACGAGATCAGCCTCGGTCTCGTGGGCTCGGAGATGTGTATAAGAGACAGCCACCTGGGTGTGCTGATCAATCACATCGATTCCTGCTAGCAGGCACTGGTTTGTGGTTCGCTCGACAGCAGAGTCTGTTGGCAAGTGTGATGGGGATGCTCGGCTTTTTCACAGAAGAGGAACACTGGGACGCAAGCATTTTTCTATTGCATTGTTTCAACCACTTTTCGAGCTTGAAGCTTTCATTTCCGAGGTTCCTCAAGCGACTGACTTCTTGCGGCCTTTTGCAACTGAACGTTTCTCGGCACATCTAGGTTCTTTTAAGATACACGGTCGCCTTGTTGGTTTTGGGGCTTCGCACAGATGTCGATGGCCGCTCCTCCTGTGCTGGAAATCGTTCTGACTTATCGCACCAACTGCCTGATTCGTGCTCGCTTTCCCGGTAGTCGCTTCTTAGTCCGTCCTTGGTCTTTCGGCGCACTAACTCATGGATCATCTGCCGGCGAGTACTCCACACATTATTTGCGATTAACTGCGTGGGGGTAGTCGGGGTTTCTACAGTAAGCGGATGCTCCAAGGGATCTCATCGGCACCATGAATTTCGAGTGTTTTTGGGAGTCTGCTCTCGTCTAGATGCTCAAACTGGTGCGTTTTATGAGAAATATGGGATTGCTTACGGCATTAACAAGTGATTTGGCATCCATCCAGTCAAACGATGCTGGGATTGCTTGGGCGGAACAGGTCTTGGTTGTCATTGCACGATGCTGTTCTGTGTTTAGTGTGCAAGTTTTGCGGCAACTGAGTGCTGGTGGGGCTCAATGGTGTTCTCACGAAACAGTTCCCGTCGCTAGCGCGAGAACGTGGCGTACAGTCCGCAAATTCGATGCTCCGGTAGTTCAACAGAACACCATTTCAATTCCTTTGCCTAGGCGTTAGAAGCGATTCGGGAAGGCATGGAATGGAGCATCGGCAGCAAGATCGGAAAAAAATAAATAGCTTGAAATTAGCTTGTTAAACTAGGGGATATGGGGGTGTGGTATTCGGTCGCGGTTCGCTTCCGATTTGTTGGTTTTTTGTCCCCGGAGATGATTGTGGGTCGAAAGTAACGATTAATTTTGGAAAAAAACACCTAGTTAATTTTCCAGAAAATGTGTCAGAAAATTAAAAATAATGGGAAGTTCCCACCATTCCGGTGGTGCTGATGAAACTATCTGGGTAATCTAGGAAAAAGGGGGGGCAGTTGCACGCTCTTCGGGGGATATGTTTCCTCCTACCATTGTTCGAGTTTCCTAGTTGCCATTCACTGCGCAGTATTCTGCCAAGGTGGGTTATCTGGGGGGGTTTAGAAATTACTAATTAAATTGGGAAAACTAATGTTTAAAAGAAATCAAGGGAAATTGTTGGGGCTTGTTTTCGCTATTTCGGCGTTCCATATCTCAGGTGCGAACGAGTGTCGGGCTGCAGATGTCGTATTAGCAAACGGGGACTCCGCGTTTTTGACGGACGAGGCTAAGGATGCCGCGATTTTGCTAGGGAAGGCTCTTTTTTGGGACCAACAACTCGGTAGTGGCAATGGAGGGCAGTACGCTTGTGCCTCTTGCCACTATCAAGCCGGGGCTGACTCGCACCCGGCTCGGGTCGAAGCTGGGCGTTTGCCGAATGGCATCATGGGTTCTTTGGGTGTTCAAAAGTCAACTTTCACCGGAATCGCATGTGTTACCGTCGAGGCGGATCCCGGTGCACTTTGTGCTCAGCCCTGTGACGATTTCGCGGTCACGGGTGACCTCGGGATCACTGAGCGAAATGCCCCGCCTACCGTAGACTCCAACAGCGTTCACAACTTCTGGGACGGGCGAGCTAATTTTATCTTCAACGGCGTGGACCCGTCGGGTGAGGAGAAGGCGGCATTGGTTGGAGCTGGCGGGGTTCTCAAGAGCGTTTCGATTGGCGAGTCTTCTCAGGCCTCTCAGGCCGTAGGGCCGCCCAACAATGGAGTGGAAATGGCAGCCGAGGGCCGCACTTTCGCGGAGCTCGGGTTCAAATTGTGTCACGTGATTCCTTTCGCGCTCCAAAATGGCGACATTGTTGATCAACTCAACAGCCAAGGGCTGCTCGTACCGGGCGGTTATATCGAGCTGATTGAGACCGCGTTCGGGTCTGGGCCCTTAGCGGAGTTTGTCTCCGCTGACCCAAGCGGAGTAACTGCGAGGGTTTGCGTCAGCGGTGGGCCTGTCGAACTGTGCGATTGCAGCGTTACCGAAGCTAACTTCAGTCTTTTCTTCGGTCTTGCAGTTCAGGCTTATGAGCAGACACTGGTGACTCAACCGGCCAAGAGGCCAACACGAAAGATGAGGCGTGCCTTCAAAGAGCTTCGCTGCAACAAGTGCCACCACGAAGACGGCCGCAGCCACGCTGTTGTTGATGACTTGGGGCGACGACCCTTTGCTGTTACTGGAGTCGCTAGCTTGGAAGAAGATCCAGGCGTGACGCTGGCGAATCTGAATCTCGCTTCGACCGTCCCGAATGACGAGGCAGACG
>CAJXTM010000984.1 GCA_913061385.1 uncultured Rhodopirellula sp.
GCCAGACGAAGGCCCAACAAAATGGCAGCCATCTTCACGAAGGCGTTCCACATTCCGCTGTACAGCAGCTTTCTTCCACATCGAGTCACTCATGGCAGGCGCCAGAAGAACCGGACTGGTCAGTTGCAAGTACAGCGTGCTGATCAAATCATCAGCCTGCCCCAACGCAAATCGGGACATTAAATTCGCTGTCGCGGGTGCCACGATCATAAGATCACAGCCCTTTGCGAGTTCGATATGTGCCCCCAACGGGTGCCGCTCCGGTTGGAAAACCTCGGTTGCAACACTTTGACCCGATAACGCAGAAAACGTCGAGGCGCCGACAAAATTGAGTGCCGACTTGGTCAATGCAACACGTACCTCGTGCCCGCTTTGAACGAGCCGACTACAAAGGAACGCCGACTTGTAGGCGGCGATACCACCGCCCACGGCAAGCACAATCGCTCGCCTGCTGTCACTCATCATTCAGGCTCACAGATCCGAAGCTTCAATTTCTGGCCCCTCAGCGGCTGCAATCGTCGCATCAAGGTCAGCTATCTGCTCAACCTCGTTTTCCATGTTCAGCACGATCTTGTCCTGAACAATTTCCTGCAACACGATCGACATCTTGTCATGAGTGTCAACGTTCACCAAAGCACGACTGCCCTGATTGAGTTGCACTAAACGCTTTTGAATGAGAGTACTCAGTTTGAAGCGACCACCAACTTTGTTGACGATCTCTTCTTCTTTTAACTCTTCGAGCATGGATATTTTTCCTTCTGATTTTTCAATATTTGGCAGATCTCGTCGACGGCTAAGTCGACGGACCCGTTGATGACTTCAAACTGATATCGATGCAGGTACTGCATCTCATTGTGTGCTGTTTCCAGACGTGCACGAATCGCTTCCTCGGTCTCAGTACCCCGCGTACGGAGTCGTTGCTCGAGTTCCTTCATACCTCCAGGGTGGATGAACAGAGTAATTGGCGACAGCGATCTGTCGTCCATCAATGCCAAAGCACCCTGAACATCTATCTCCAAAATAACCCAATCCCCGCCTTTCAGACCAGTGGTTACCTGCTCCCGCAGCGTCCCATACCAGTATCCCAGCCCGAAAACCTCCTTACATTCGAGAAAATCCCCAGCGGCCCGACTGTGCTGAAACTCCTCGTCTGACAGGAAAAAATAGTGTTGTCCGTGCTTCTCACCCTGTCTGGGACTCCTCGTTGTCGCCGAAATGCTCAATTTCAGCGGCAAATCACACTCTTCCAACAAATGGCGCACTACCGTCGATTTTCCAGCACCACTCGGCCCGGAAAGAATAATCAATCGACCTGATGAAACATCACTCATTACCACTCTCCGACCAACAGCGAGCCTTATTTCCTACCCGCATTCCGCACTTTGACCAACCGTCATTCAAGATTCTGCACAAGTTCGCGCATTCGCTCAATCGCGCACTTGATCTCGACCACGTGCGACGAGATTTCGGCATCAGCTGCTTTACTGCCAATCGTATTTGTTTCCCGGAACATTTCCTGCAGGATAAAATCCAACTTTCTGCCCATGGGCTCTCGAAGCTCTGCTTCTTTTCCGCCCAGCACATCGTCAAACATCTGTAAATGACTGTCCAGTCGCGTAATCTCCTCGCTGATGTCTACTCGATCGGCATAGATCTGGACTTCTCGCAACAGATCAACCGTCTGCACCTGCTGATCATGCTCTTCCAGAACCCGCTGAATCTTTAACTCCAGCCGACTTCGATAACTCTCGACTGCCCGAGGTGCAATCTCGCGAACCCTTCCAAGACGTTCAGCGACAATCGCACAGTCCGAACTGAGCGTCTCGCCCATTCGCCCCCCCTCTGTCAGACGCATCTCATCAAGATTCATAATCGCCAAACGAATGACCTGCTCGACAAAGCTCCAAAGTTGATCATCGTCTCGACGATCTTCGCGGACCGACCCTATCACCCCAGGCAAGGTCATCAATGTCGCCAAATCTACCGTCGGATTCAAAGCCTTGTCGGCTTGCACTTCCGCCAGTTGGTCGAGATAGGCCTGCAACGCTTTCACATCAACCAATGGCAGACTATCAACCGCGACACGCCGCCAGGAAACAGTCAGGTGGACTGTCCCCCGATGAATCAAAGAACGAGTCAGAGCCTCCATTTTCGACTCTAACGTCGCGAGGCTATCGCTCACACGCGGAGCACACTTGAATCCACGATTGTTGACAGTCCGGATTTCCACCGAAACTGTTCCTAACTCAGCTTGCTCGCTAGCATGACCCTGTCCGGTCATACTTCGAACAATCGAAGGCTTGGATGCGGTCATACAACATTGCTTTGCGAGGCGTACGTTTGATCAACCATCACGTCAACTCGACTGTTAACAGTGATGCGAGGACAGTGTCCTTAATTCTTCTCACTAGACTCTGCAGCCTCGTCTGAGCCGGTTGCCTCGGGTGCTGGAGCCTCGGGTGCTGGAGCCTCGGGTGCTGGAGCCTCAGGTGCTGGAGCCTCAGGTGCTGGAGCCTCAGGTGCTGGAG
>CAJXTM010000985.1 GCA_913061385.1 uncultured Rhodopirellula sp.
AGGTGATCCGCAAACGCAGGCGGCGTTTGATCAGGCTCGTGCCACGATTTCTGCACTCAGCGTCCCTGGCGAAGATGCCGGACCCAAAATCCATCTGGAGTTTCAGAGGAAAAAAGCTCTTGCTGAGGCGAAAGCTCTCGAAGCAGCACGGGCCGCTCTGGTCGACAGAACCGCTGTACTTTCCGACGATGCGATGGACGGCAAATTAATGCGAGTAGCCATTCTCCGTCACGGCACACCCGCAGGATTGGCAGAATTTGCGCAGCAGGGCGATCAGGAAAAAGCTCTGCTTGACCTACTTTTCTCCGACGATGTGCTCATGAAGCAGATGCTCGTAGCCGGTGGAGCCAACGGAGGTGAGTACGGTGAGGCGATGCAGGTTTATACTGCAATTCTTGACGCCAGCGAACTTGCACGCAAGCCAGGGATTTTTCAGCACTTGGCGTTGGGCACCGCACTCCATCAGCCTTGGTTGGATGGCAAGGAACGCGGTAGCGTGAACGGAATTGTCTTTACCGATAACACAAATCCTGATGGGCAGGTTGCCCGCTATCTGCATTACGAAAAAGCTTTTCTCGCAGCAGAACTAGATCCGGCATTCAAGGACTTCAACGCCTGGGAGTGCCGCTTCGTCACGAACGATCCGTATACCAATGAGGAACTGACGTGGGCGCGGCAGATGCTGAGGAATTTTCGGCCGGATCATATCACCAACACGACCCACTCGTGGCGGTATGTGGGGCTCGTTAAGAGTGATCTGCCGTATTGCAGCACCACACATGATGAGTCACTTGGCATGGCCCAGCAGCAGGCTCTCGCGCTGGGCGGCGTTTGTGGTCGGCGTGCTTTTTTTGGACGATTCATCACCCGAGCCTTTGGGATTCCAGCAAGGCGGTCGACACAGACCGGACATGCGGCGATGAATTTTTGGACGCCTGACGGTTGGGTCGTGCGGTTAGGAGCTTGGTGGTCGATGAATTGGTGTGGACCGCAAAGCGGTCTGGATTTCTATCTTGACTCGCAAGCTCGGGAATTTACAGAACAGTACATGAATGTGCTTCGGGCACAGTGGATTGGCGACGTACTGGGCGAAGAGGACGTTGATCTGCGTCAATACGGACGCGGAGGCGGATTCTGGAATGGTTTGGCGTTCTATCACAAACGCGTCTTGGTTGAGGATGCTAACAACGAGCAAGCAGCTGCTGATGCGGAACTCGCTTCACTCACAGAGGAAGAAGCCCGACTGCTTGGCGAGTCCGACAAGATCCTTGGTGACTCAGAAATCAAGGAGATCGATATTCCAGAGGAAGACAAGAACATCGTTGTTAACGAGGATGGCACGATCACCGTCCCGGCCGTGGCTTGCACCAGTCCAAAGAATAATAATGACAAGGTCACCTTTCTGAGAAGTTGGGACGAGGGCATGCAGATTCATTATCAGCGTCTTGGAGAGAAGCCGGAGATCCTGCGTTATTCCATCGAAGTGCCCAAGGCAGGAAAGTACGAGGTAAGCACATTGGTTACGACTGTGTCGACAGGTATGAATGCAATTTTCCGGATCAATCGGCGTGAATTGGTTGATGTGAAGCTGCCGTACAGCAAGGGTATGTGGACGCAGAGTGAGCCGCAGGTCATCAACCTGAAAGAAGGTCGCAACTCGATCATGGTCACCTTCCGCGCGCCCAACCGCGGGGTCAGTATCAAGCAATTTGAGCTCAAGCCAGTCCAGTAGAGAACTCAAGGAAATAGAAATGAGAAGACTTGCATGTTCACTCAACCTCAGGAGCATCCCACGATGAATCGTACGTGCCGAATGAGTATGGTCGCGTTACTGCTGGCAGTGTTTTGCTTGACTGCCAAGGTGGTCACAGCAGACGAACCGCCCTTGATCTCCACGGATACGATCGAATTGCTACAAACGCAACTGGATGAAGCAACGCAAGCCAAGTCATCGGCTCGAAAGAAGCTTGCCCTGCGGCGTGTAATTCGTACCTGTGGTGACGTGCTGAAAGAGAATCAGGCTGCGGCCAACCGATATGAGATGATGGGGGTCCTGTTTAGCAGTCAGCAGAAGCTGATCGGTTTGGACAACTCACCGCTGAACCGCAGGAGCTTTTTGGAAACTTGCCGGCAGCTTGTTACCGCGCCCGATGAGTACGCAGCGATCCGCTTGGATGCTGACTTGCTGATATCACAGGCTGAACTGGCGCAGCAAGGTGCTGATACGCAAACACGTGCCGAAGCGCTTCGGCCACTGGTTGATCGCTACCGAGACACAGAGGTCGAAGGTAAAGTGATTCGCATCGCTATGCTGATGGCGTTGGAATTTGGGGACGCTGGCCTGATTGCCTACATGCGGCAAGTCATTGCTGAGCGTTTTCCCGGCAATCTGGAAATGATTAATTTTCAACGAGACAAATTGGCAGGGCAGGTCTTTGGCGCACCGTTCATTGGTCGCTTCGAGTTGTCGGATGGCACGCCCTGTCTCTTATACACATCTCCGAGCCCACGAGACCGAGGCTGAT
>CAJXTM010000986.1 GCA_913061385.1 uncultured Rhodopirellula sp.
CGAGATCAGCCTCGGTCTCGTGGGCTCGGAGATGTGTATAAGAGACAGGCAACAGACTATGCCGAAAGCTGGGAAGTGGTCGATCACGGGCAGGATCAGAGCGTTGTCCAGAATGGCTTACTTGCCGGAAAAACACTGAATGAGTTGATTCAAAGCGACCCTGACTGGTTAATGGGTGAGGCAAAGAACCTCGATTCATTCCCACTGCTGTTGAAATACTTGGACTGCAATCGCGTGCTTTCTGTGCAAGTTCATCCCTGCGACAATTATGCGTTGCAGATGCCAACACCCGATCTCGGAAAAACAGAGGCATGGTACATCGTCGCATCGGAACCAGAGAGCCTCATCTATGCAGGTCTGAAGCAGGAGGTTGATCGCAAAACACTGCTAAAAGCGATTAAAAACGGCACGACAGAGGAAGTTCTGCACTCATTCCACCCATCGGCGGGAGATGTCGTTTTCATACCCGCGGGAACGGTGCACGCACTTGGTGCTGGCCTGCTAGTTGCTGAAATCCAACAATCCAGCGACACGACCTTTCGTCTGTTCGATTGGAACCGTACCGATTCAAACGGTAAATCACGTCCCCTTCACGTTGACCAAAGTGTAGAAGTGACTGACTTTTCGAGCGGCCCCGTTACTGTGCGAACCAGTAATCCTGATCTCGAAGGATGGCAGATGCTTGTTTCCTGCGACAAGTTCGTCCTGAATTTGCTCGAAATCGGCGAAGCAAGTGTAGGTGGCGATGCTAAGTTTCACATCTTGACGATTCCGAAGGGTGACGCAACTTTGAGTATTGGAGAAGAAATCATGGCTTTGTCGACTGGCGACACTGTTTTGCTGCCCGCTGCGATGCAAAACTGCTGCGTAACAGCGGCAAAAAGCAGCACGGTCATGGAGATGCACTTACCAGCGTGAAACGAATGACTCGGGCAATCGGAACTCGTGTGAAACATTTTGCCCGCGAGTTTCGGGGGGGACTTGAGAGGTGCCAACGGAAAGTACGATATCCAACGGGGAGCGGCGTCTGCTTCGGGGGAGAATTCGTGCTGCCATCAAGAACGGATTCCTCTTGGTTCCAGCTCTCGAAACTTCGTACGCTCTGATTTCCCCCCACGCTTGACTCGAAAGGATTCGCGATCATGGCTCGCAATAGAAACAGACTCTTGCTGAGTACCGCTTTCACGGTCGCATTGCTGTCCACTGTTGGATGTCGCGGATTTCAGGGCTTTTTCACACCTCCTGGCCCGCTTAACAAGCAGCAGGCCAGTGCAGTTGTTCACGATCCATACCCACAGAATGATCTTGGCCCCTACGACGCCACCTCACGTCCTCCAAGCTACCAACAACCCTTAGCTGAACCTGTCCGAAATCGGCTCATCCCCGATGCGATGCCTTGGCTTGGCCGCTAAGCCATAGGATTCACGGAGAGCGAAGCTGCTAGGTCCTAGCCAACCCCTAGATTCTCCGCCAAACATCTCGTCTCTTTTCGAGACCGTGGTGCAAAACACCCCTCAGATACTCTCGTTAGCTGCTTGGGCGGGCATTACGGCTTATTCGCGTCGCTTGGCATCACAAGGCATCTCGGACCTCGCATCACTAAGGCAGGTCACTGTTGGGGAGTGAGTCTGCCATCAGCCAAAATCGCGGGCTCTCGACCCGGGGAAGCTCAGGTCCCAGAGATACCATATCGTCCAACCGCTGGCATGACACAGAAGCCCGCGTCACAAGGGTGGCTCGGTTTGGTAGGTTGTGGGATTAAATTCCAACACTCAGGCAGCTCCATGCCAAAAAAGTCCGCACCCAAGCAATCTACCTCAAAGCGTTCGGCAACGAAAAAGCGAGGCCGACGCTCGTCCAAGCCGGCAGACTCCTCCCAGCGTCTGCAGCGTTTCCTTGCCTCTGCAGGGTTTGGCAGTCGCAGACAATGCGAGGAGCTGATCGAAGCGGGTCGTGTTGATGTTGATGGACAGATCGTCACCAAACTTGGCTCGACCGTCGATGGTTCAACTCAAAAAGTACGCGTCGATGGCGTATTGCTGAAAAAACAGAAGTCTGTGTATTACGCGGTGAACAAGCCAATTGGCGTTGTCACAACCAACCGTGACCCCCAAGGCCGCCCGCGAGTCGTGGACCTTGTCCCGCCGGACGAACGTGTTTTTCCAGTGGGCCGACTCGATCTAAGCAGCGAAGGGCTCATCCTGCTCACCAACGATGGCGAACTTGCACAACGACTAACCCACCCCAAATTCGGTGTCCGAAAGGTCTATCGAGTCGTAGTGGCCGGCAAAGTCGAAACTGAAACCATGCGGGAAATGCGAAAAGGCATCTACATCGCGGAAGGTTTTGTTCAGGTCGAAGGCGCGAAGCTGCTGAAGTCGCGTAGCCGCTCGACTGAAATGGAAATTGTGCTACGTGAAGGCAAGAATCGAGAAATCCGCCGAATTCTCGCTCGCTTGGGGCATAAGGTGCAGAGCTGTCTCTTATACACATCTCCGAGCCCACGAGACCGAGGCTGATCTCG
>CAJXTM010000987.1 GCA_913061385.1 uncultured Rhodopirellula sp.
CGAGATCAGCCTCGGTCTCGTGGGCTCGGAGATGTGTATAAGAGACAGACTACTGGAAAGAATGCCGGTCGAAGATTGGCAGGACGAAGTATTGGACAATGTTGATCCACGTATTTCGCTGGTCGGTATGTTGGCACTGGTCAATGCAGACCCGACGTCGGAAACCTGCATGAAGGTTCTCAATCGCAGCAGTGGATTAATGGCTGAATTTCTCAGTGATGCGGACTTTATCGACACGCTTAGGTTGTGCCAGGTTGCACTTCATCGCGGAAAAATCTCACCCGATAAGGTCGTGGCCCTGCGAGAGCAGGTAGCAGAGGAGTTTCCGGCTGGCGATACTCGGATGAATCACGAATTGATTCGGTTGGCAGCTTATCTGCAAGCTGATGAGGTAGCCGAGAGAGCCTTAGAGTACATCGCAGGTGACGATCCCGCACAGGATCGCACTTTGGTTGCGATGTGCTTGCAGTTTCTTTCAAACGATTGGACAGCAGAGCAACGTTTCCAAATCTTGAAGTATTACGAGAATGCAGCCAACGAGGCAAAATCAAACGCCTTGTCAATGTATTTGATGAATGCAACACGGGATTTTGCAAAGTCTCTCTCCGATCAAGATATCATCGCGATTCTTGAACAGGGCGCCGTGTGGCGGAACGCTGCTCTGGCCGCGATTTATCGTCTGCCACGACCGATTGATGCGTCGACCGCCGAGGTGCTTCGCAAACTTGACCGTGAACTGATTGCAAATCCGAAACCGGGCGACATCGAAAGACGTTTACGGACTGGTATCGTTGCTATGTTCGCTACAGCGAAGGATGAAGAATCGAGTGCCTATTTGAGAGGTCTCTGGAGAACAGAGCCGGAACGACGTGCCTTGGTGGCAATGGCTCTGGCTCAAAAACCTGATGGAGACAACTGGGATTATCTGGTGCGAAGTTTGAACGTTCTGGAAGATCAAACAGCTTCGGCGGTGATCAAGGCTTTGAGTTCGGTCGATGTTGCTACGGATGATCCCATGGCAATTCGACAATTGATTCTGCTGGGAGTCCGGGCAGAAGAGAAAGATGCCAGCTTTGAAGACGTTGAGTCATTGCTTGAGCATTGGACTGGCATGCAACGCCCAGAAAAAGCCGCCAACTCCATGAGGCCTTGGCAAAAATGGTACGCTCAGGCGAATCCTGATCGTGTGCCTGCTGAGTTGCCTGATCCCGCTGATTCACGTTGGGACTTTGAGCAATTGGTGGAGTACATGGATAGTGACAAAGGGCGGTTTGGAGATCCTGCTCACGGTCGTACAGCATTCACAAAGGCGAAGTGTGCGCAGTGTCATCAATTCGGAAATTACGGTGAGGCAATCGGACCATCATTATCCGGGATTGGAAGACGCTTCACGAAGCGTGAAATTCTGGAGTCGGTTCTCTTCCCGGCGCATGTTGTCAGTGATCAGTACGCCAGTAAACGAGTTTTGACCCTGGATGGCCGTGTGATCACGGGACTGGTTAGTCAACGCAGCGACGACAATCTGGAACTGCGAGATGCCAACAACCAGGTCATTCTGATCAAGGAGAAGGAAATTGATCAGATCCTGCCAAGCAACAGCAGCATCATGCCGAGTGGTCTGCTGGATGACCTGACACTCCAAGAAATCAGCGATATGATGGCTTATATGGGGGTTGTTCCTCCGCTTGAGGTTGCAAATCGACCCTAACGGTCAAGCGATCTCAATCAGTGAATAACGACCAATCACCCTGTCTTTGACGGGGTGATTTTTTTGGTGGGCACGTTTTGAGCATCGCCTCGTGGCAAATGTGTGACTTTAACGTCCGGCTTCCACCTTCCCAAGATTTGCTTTGGTGGGCAGAATAACCGCTTGTGAGCTGAACTCTGCGGATTGCAGAATCGGCCAAAGTCTGTGCTGCAGCCTTGCTTTACCTCATCCCCGCTAGAACTGGGACTGATCGTGGAACGTCGTCTGATCACGTTCATCGTAGCTTCATCGGTGTTCTTCTTCATCTATATCACTCTGCGGTCCCAGTTTGGGCCCCCGCCAGAGAATCCGGTTCCTGCTGTTGGGCAGGCGTCTGCCGATGATTCGAAACTGCCGGCTATCGATGCGCTGGACTTGGGAGCATCTGGTACGCCGAGGGGAGCCGATGATGGCACATCGGTTACTGAAACCTCTGATACCGCAATCGAAAGGCCGGAAAGTACAGAATGGCTGACGGTCGGGTCCATGGATGCCGCGGAGGGATACTTCATGCTGGTGACGCTGTGCAGTAAAGGTGCTGGCGTTGAAAGAGTGGAACTCACTGAGCGAGGCAGCAACAACGAATTGAAGTATCGCCGCGTTGATGTTACCAGCGGCTATCTTGGCTATTTTGCCGGTACCGATTTGGAAGATACCGACGGTGTCCTTGTGAATGTCGTTGGGCCCGGAACACCCGCCGCCACCGCCGGTATCAAAGTCGGCGACGTGATTGTTGGTATCAAAGGAGATGATATCAAAGGAGGGGGCGTCGCATCT
>CAJXTM010000988.1 GCA_913061385.1 uncultured Rhodopirellula sp.
TTTTGGAAAATAGCAAGCCCAATCGTTGCGGCGAGGTCCTGGCCGGGCAGGTTTGCGATTGCTTCTAGGGCAACTCGGAAAGCAAACAACCCCACTGCTGTAATGATTGCAGCAACCAACATGACCACGAACAGTACGATCAGGATGCCAAAGCGAGCTTTGAATAATTCCCAAGTGGCCTGGAATGTCCAGCCAATGTCGATTGGCTGAACCGTGATTTCACTGGTCTCGTTGAGCCAAGAAGGACCTTGGACATTCACCGTCGAGGTGTTCGCGTACGGGTTCGTGTTTTCGTTTGTTTCGCGCAACGGATTGGAGCCCGATGTTTGTGCATGTGGCACGTCCAAAATAGCTGAACATGCGGGGCATTTTGCCTGCTGCCCCTCGCTGTCATTGGGGACCTCCAGTGTGTTTTCACATGTCGTGCATTCGAACTGAATCGGCATCTTCATTTCTTTGATCTGGTGTGAACTGATTGTGCTTTTAGCAGCTTGTCTTGAAGGTCAACGGCGGCGTTCCGAACGTTGGTAGTATTGTGGCTTGTTTTAGCGATAATATTGGCGCGAAATATCGGTTGAATAGGCCAGTAAAGATAACGAATGCAGAGTTCAAACAGTGTCTTTCGACTGCATCACATTGGTCCCGAGCTTGCTTACCTGGATCGTCATGTGACGAGGTTAGCTGGGTTGGCGGACACCCTGTAGGGGTAAGTAAGGTTTTGGTTTCGCATGTTTCGAGCCTAGAACGTTTTGTGGGTTGCGTGGATCGACACCATCGTCAGGGACTATTTATTTGTTGCGGTGACTGATTAATGGTTCCGTTTTCTCGTTAACGGGCCTGATTACCCGTAATGGGTCAGGTTTGCGCCGAAGGATTGCCCCTGATTACTGCGGTCAGTTCCAACGTAGTAGAATGGGGAGTAACGACATCGACTTGCCCGCGTCCTTACCCAGAGAAGACTATGCGTTCGTGCCTGCTCAACTTGGCCTTTCTTTCAATCTCCACGGTTTCTGCATTTTCGCTGCAAGGAACGGTAGCGAACGCTGAATACAGTGTGGGTCCAATCACACAGGCTCAGGCAACTGAGTATGACCTCGATACTGAATTCTATTCAAAAGTGACTGAAGCTGAGGGTATTCTGATTGCAACTTCATCGCAAGTGTCGGATCTTGCGCATCTGGAGGCTGCCTATCAGTTTGGCATGATCATGCAACGGATCAGCCCGGCGATTGCTCAGCGGATCCGCGAGAAGAAAGTGCTTTGCATTCTTATAGGACATGATGAACTAACATCCCAGTTGCCGCAGTTCACATCGAACAAGACCGGAAAAGAACTTGACTTTTATAATTGGCGAAGTCGTGGATTCCTGACTCGCAAAAACAATCGCTCAACAGTTGTTTTTGCTGAAGAAGATGTTTTGGAGTTTGACGGGGGAATGCAATTGGAAAGCATCTTGATTCACGAATTCGGTCATGTGGTTCATGGAGCTGGTTTTGACTCAACCTTGCAGGACCGTTTGACGGAGTGTTTCGAGCTCGCAAAGAAAAATGGAATTTGGAAAGACGGTCGTGCCGCTCAACGGTTTCGAAGAGTCAAAAGCGAAACGCCTGTCAGTCTGTTTGACGCACTTGTCAAAGCCTTTCCCGATCAATCACCCGTGTTGATCAAGTGTTGTGTTGACGGGGGAGATGTTTTGGTCAATGGGGAACCAGTCACTGTAAACGCAACGGTGACTGGCGATGACAAAGTGCTAATCGTGTTCGGTGGTCCCAAAGACTGTTACGCATCCAAGAATAGAGCTGAGTATTGGGCCGAGGGATTTCAATGTTGGTATGACACCAACCGAACCATGGATCACGATCACAATCACATCAAAACTCGGGAGCAGCTAAAGGCCTACGACCCGCCTCTCGCTCAGCTTTGCCATGAAGTGCTCGGAGAAGACGGGTGGCGGTTTGTTTCGCCTCGCGAGCGCGCTGGCAAAGGGCACTTAAAGTCCTTCGTTCCAGCAAAGTCGCCCGTGGTTGTCGACCCTCTGCACATCGAAAATGCGGCACTCGATTATTACGATGAGTACTGGCACGATTTTTGGCAAAGACTTTCCGCAAAGTACGCCGATCAACTGACCGCACATCCGGTCCCCGAGAGCCCTTTGTGGCTGACTTATCCCGGCGGGATAGGTCCGGGGCGAGGAAAGCATGTGGTGCTGGTAGCCGCTGAACAGGAATATCGAAGCGAACAGTCGATGCCGATGCTCGCCAAAATTCTTTCCAAGCGACATGGGTTTGACTGCACTGTTTTGTTTTCAGTGAATGACAAAAATGAAGTTGATCCCACGCAGAAAATTCGCTGGCAAGACAAAACAGTACAGCACCAGATTCCGGGGTTGGAGCATCTAGCGAAAGCTGATCTGTTGATTCTGTTCAGTCGTTTGATCACATTGCCCGACGAGCAGATCAAACATGTGATTGACTATCTTGAATCTGGCAAGCCATTGATCCTGTCTCTTATACACATCTGACG
>CAJXTM010000989.1 GCA_913061385.1 uncultured Rhodopirellula sp.
CGAGATCAGCCTCGGTCTCGTGGGCTCGGAGATGTGTATAAGAGACAGCAACAGAGCACATGAAAATGCAAACGCTAGAAGTCTGACGCAGGCTTGTTGGATGCAGCGTTGTTGCCTCACGGAGCCGTTCCTTTTTAAAGATGAACTCGTGACGTCCAATGAACCGATTTTCGATAACCCAAGTGCTTCGAGGGGCGGGAACCTGACGCATCTTTTGAGGGTAACCCTTGCCCTAGCGGCCCTCGCATTGTTTGGAAGAAGAGAGCTAGACGGTTCTCCGTGATGGATTGCGAGCAGTCCCCAGTAGAGCCTACAGACCTCCAACGGGTCGAATCATTGATGCAAGATCAACAAGATTTCTGAGACCATTGCAGTGTGCAGTGTAACGGAGTTGCGGACGTACCTCGGGGGAAAGGGCACGACCACCGACCAACAGCGAGATGTCGTCGTTGATGTGTTCCGCCAGTCGGTTCTCTTCAACGATGAATGCAGAGACATCTGAGATCGTTGAAACACTTAGCCAAACCAATTGAGGCTGATAGTCAACAATTGCCTGCAAAAAGCTGTCAGTGGGTAGGTTGCTGCCCAGGCTCACCGCGTTCCAACCAGCCTCGCGGAGCGAAAGTTCAACTAATGCTGTTGGCAACTGGTAGGGATCACCCTCGGGTGCACCCCCGATTGCAACTGGAGCGTCGTCTGGGATTGGCTCGAGGTCCCCCCGCAACTCATTGATAAGTCGAATGCAGATGTCACAGCCACGGCGCTCTTGATAAGCGTCGAGTTGATCGCAGTCCCACGCCTGACCGAACCCGTGCATCGCATCTGTGACCAAGTATCCCGCAACATCGCTGCGGATCTCGCCGGCTCGTACCCGTTTCCAAATTACACGACGACACGTGTCCTCATCGCCTCCAGCAAGCGCATTCCTGAACAGCTGTTGGTCAGGATCTTCGCCGCCGGGAACGAGACCGTTACGCCGGGGTTGTTGCGAAGGCAGTCCCAGGGCTTGGGGAGATTCGAGTCCGCGGCTAGTTTTGCGAAGGAACTCCTGCAAACCGTCGAGGGTGATCTTGCGGTGTCCCCCCACGGTGCGAATCGTCGGGATTGCACCCTGATCACACCAACGTTTAACCGAAGACTCGCTGGCGCTGAGTGCGGCGGCGACTTGTTTCGGTGAGTATTGAGGTTGCTGAACAGGCATGGCAATCGGTGAGTGAGTCGTTTTGAACGTTTTGGATAGCTTCAGAGTATACAGTCGCTGTCAATCTTTTCGGAATAAAAACCACGCGAAATGCCATGTTTTGCGATAAGTTCGATAAAATTTTCCTGATTTTGGTAAAAACCCGTTGCTGATCGATTCAAGCGGCGATATACCTAGATGAACGTTTTGGATGTTTAAACCGTTCAAAACGTTCACGAGTGGAGCGAAATCGTTCGCCCACGTCTGAAACACAGAAGAATAATTCACGGAGACGTCAAAATTATGTCGACTCGAGCAATGCAATCAAAAGACCAAGACAGCACCCAGGGTACTCGACTCACCGCAAGTGCCGTTCCGCCACGCGTCGGAGCTTGGGTTTCATCAAGCGAGCTGGCCGAGGCAAATGCCGAGATCCAGCCTGACCTTGTGGTTGCCAGCACTGACCCCACTGCTCTGAAGGCTCACACCAAAAAATGGCTTCGCCGCGAGCTTGGCTTCATTGGCAACACGCAGTTCTCTGAGCCCCGAGCGGGAAGAGCGATCTTCGCAGCAGAGTTGGGGCTTGCTCCACGTCGAAGCGAGTTGGGAATTGCTGCTCTCCGAAAGAGCGGGGTTGATCTACCGATTCACCTCAGCCGATTGTGCGAGGCTCCCCTGTTAAGTAAGGAGCAGGAGCAACTGCTTTTCCAGCGGATGAACTTCCTCATGCACCAAGCTTCGGTACACCGCAGCCTGCTGAGCGTGGATCGACCTTCGCGAGTTCGGCTCGACCTGATCGAAAAGCTTGTCGCCCTCGCTGAGTGGCACCGGGACAGGATTGTGGAGGCGAACCTTCGCTTAGTCTTCTCGATTGTGAAGAAGTTTGTGAATCCAAATAATACTTTCGATGATCTCCTCAGCGACGGGATTGTTGGGCTAATCCGAGCGGTTGAGAAGTTTGACTACGACCGAGGTTTCCGCTTCAGCACCTACGCGACACAAGTGGTTCGTCGAAATTCGTACCGGACTGTCGTCGTCAACCAACAGGACCGTCAGAAAGTTGCCAGCGGTTTGCAGGACATGGACCTGGAAATCAGCGATGAGGGAAGAAGCTCAGCAATCAGCGAAAAGCGTTGGCATGAACTGCGTAGCCGCCTGGCTGTCATGCTTGATGATCTCGATCGACGAGAGAAGTTCATCGTAAGAGCGCGATTTTCGCTCGGTTCACACCGCAAAGTTCACACGCTTCAGTCGTTGGCTGATCGTCTGGGAATCTCGAAGGAGCGTGTTCGGCAGTTAGAGCGTCGTGCAATGGACAAACTGCGAACGATGGCTGGGGA
>CAJXTM010000990.1 GCA_913061385.1 uncultured Rhodopirellula sp.
AGATCAGCCTCGGTCTCGTGGGCTCGGAGATGTGTATAAGAGACAGGAGCCAGATTCATCAAATCATTCGATGCCCCTTGGGCAGTCGCATGCTTTGGGTTTGGATCTCTTCTGGGGGTAATCCTGACCATTCGGACCTATCGAAAACAGTGCCCCAACGAAGTATTGACCGCGTCCCCATCCTATTGTTTCCCTTACTGGTCGCGAGAATGCCTCACGTTTTTCGCCTTGGCAACACTGGTATCGTGGATTTTTCGATCCAGCGTGATCGCACTTGGTCTTCTTCCACTGACGCCTGAGGATGTATCCAGTTTCGCCGCGGCTGCCGAGACAGGAAGCATGATTCTGTTGTTATCCAAGTCGACCGACAAGTATTTCCAGCCGCATCTTGCCGTCTTTATCGAACGCCATGCATGGTCAGAGGGTGATGCCATGCGTCAACGAAGACTTATCTGGGTCGGTGCAATCTGCATCATGTTCTTCCTGCTAATGGTGTTTGCCGGCAAATCAATCCTCAGTCTTTATGGCGACTCGTTTGTGCGTGGATACCCTGCCCTGTGCCTGATATCAGCCGGTTGCTGCTTATGGAGTACGTTTTCGCTGGCCCCAGCCTATCTGAAATTCAGCGGATCGAATCGCACCGTGCTGCTCGTGACAGCCGCAAGTGCACTTGCAATGATCACATTGACATTTCTGCTTGGATCGCGGTGGGGCACCACAGGGGCAGCTGTTGCATTCTGCGTGGTTCTGACGTCGACCTCGCTAATGTTCCTGTGGCTGGCACGACGGCACTTTCTTGTCGCATCTCGCCAATCAGAAGACGTATCAACCCGCCAATGACTAGAAGCTGAATTGAATTTGCCACGATACAACCAAACACACTTGCCGCGAAAACAATCGAGAAGCGATGATCTGATCGGAGCACCATTGAGGTGTACCACAGCCTTGGCGTGAAGCTCACGAGAAAACCATCCTACACCAATGGCAACCTCACCAGAACTATAATGACAGTCTCCGAAAGTTGCTGAATCGCCAACCATTCGGGACAAAGCATGAGCAATCACACGTCCGCCGGTAAAAAAGCAGAACACTGAAACCAAACGTCGTGGTCAATAAGAAAAAGCCTTCACTTCGAGTAGCCTGCACTCTGGCTTCACAGTCATCGGCCACCTACGAGATCGTATTCAAGGTGCCCCGAGCGTCACCCGCAGCGACAATGGGTTGACCATCAATCGATGAAAACCGTTGACTCCAGATAGGCAGTCCAACAACCCCGATCCCACTCCGTTTGCTTGACCCTATTCCAGTCGCAAGCGATGAATCGTGACACTTGGCAATAGCGAACAACGCAATAGTGAAGTGACCCCAGCAGACCATGTAAACTGCAGGTTTGCCCAACCCAAGGCAGACTTAGAGAGATTTTCCGTTAGTGAATTGGCACGATTCTGAAAGTTGGAACGTCGACTACACCCAGTAAAAGTCGATTGCCAATCCTATTCAAAATACCGGCACCTCAATCTATGACTCTCAACCCAGTGTGGTGTTTCATTGCAGTGTTTCACAGCATCTTAAAACCGAACTTCCAATGCGCTGTGCGAATGTGGTAATTCCCAACTACGTCCGTTCGTCGAGCTCCAATCGAAATCCTCTTCATGATTCGCGCAAACCAAATACCAATCACGCTTCTGCTCACGATAGCGGCCACGTGCTGTAATGGACAAACAGAGGATTCAACGAAAACGGGAGCGTCGATCTCCCAGTCAACTGAAAACTTTGCAACTCATTTTCTTCAAACAGACCACCTGCCTGCTTCTGAACAGTTCGTGTCGCCAGAGGAAGTAAAAAACGGTAGTTTTCCCTTCACGGATTCCGATATCCGCCCAACGGAGACCTCCTTTCTACTGCCACCGCAGGGTCTCCTTGAATTCGAGCACGCAGATTCATTCTCAACGCTTGGCAGAACCAAGACACAACAAGGCACTCCAACAGCAACAGGCGATCTCCAACAGGAATCAACCGCCACGGTCCAAGCAGAACCATCGTCGGAATTGAACCCAGGAGTGGTGCAAGCATTATTCGATTACCGCTTGACGGAAGCGGATCGAAATCAAACAGATTTCAGCGTCATTGATCCAGTCAATTTCCAAGTTGACGACATCAACAACTTCAATATGCCACTGGATGGCCCTGTCCTGCAGTCATCTGCTGCTTATGCTGACTCGGGAGTCAACGCAGTCGCACAATTCAACGTAGGCGTAGACCTTTATGCCGCTCCCGATTTCAAGAATGGTCTGCTGATTTATGGTGACAATGTCGCAATGAAGATTGGCGGCTATGTCAAAGCAGACTTCATTTACGATTTCGACCCCATCGACTCGACAGATTCCTTTGACACCACCCAAATTCCGGTGGACGCTTTGCCACGTACGAACGCACGATTTCACGCCCGACAATCGAGAATAAGCTTTGACACGCGTTGGAAAGGCTGTCTCTTATACACATCTCCGAGCCCACGAGAC
>CAJXTM010000991.1 GCA_913061385.1 uncultured Rhodopirellula sp.
GCTCGGAGATGTGTATAAGAGACAGGACTCATGGTGTACAGGATCCGACGCTGAACGGGCTTCAAACCGTCCCGCACATCTGGCAGCGCACGGCTAGTGATTACCGAAAGTGAATAGTTGAGATACTTCTCTTGGGCGGCCTGCCGCAAGGGAATCACAACCATCGATGGATCCTGAGCATCAAAAAGCGATTCGGTTTCATCCGTCTTAGCGGCCGAAGACTTTCGTTTGGCGGAACCTTTGGAAGCCCCGGAATTGCTGCGAGTTCGACGTTTTGCCACGCCAGAATGTCCTTTTCTTGCCAGTGGTGCTGGATTTTTCGTGCGATCAGCGTTCTGCCAACCAATACAACAGTGCAGAAGCTAGGCAATTTATACCGTTAATGCCATCCGAGTCGATTACGGCGTCCTGAACAGCGACCGTTGCAGAGGCGGGTTATACCGATCGAACCCGTGAAAGCGAACCCAATGATCGTACCGAGCAGAGCGGCAAACAACGCAAAGGTCAACTGCAAGCCGTTTTTGGTCCGAAAACTCTTTGAAACAGGATCTGTTCCCACTTTGCGGCCGCTGCGTGGATATTTGTCCGCGAGGCTCAAGAGTAATGGGGATCGATCGCCAGCCATCAGGCTGGATTCCGACCCATTTCAACCGTCGACACGCTCGGGCGACGTTCACGGTGGAGCCGAACCTATGAAAATCAGAACGCTTTCCCACGCCGTGGTCGCCGTGGCCATCTGCATGACCTTTGCAGCCACCGCATCCGCAGACGACCCTGCCAAGACGGAAAATGCACCCGCTGTTGCTGTTGATGGCTATGTCGGAGACGTAGCACCGGGAATTCAGCGGGGCTACGGCCAGCCGGACCTGTTCTACAACTACTACACACAGGGCGGTGCCAACCGAGCGAATGCCCAAATGTATTTGTCCCCCATGCCGATTCCGCCAAACGTGGGGCACACCTATTACACCTACCAGCCGTTCTCCCCCCACCACATGCTGTACCCGCATCAAAATCGTTTCCACCGTCAATATGACTGCGGTCGTGGCATGAATAGGACACGAGCTTCCTACTATTACCCTCCTGTTCGCCAGACAGCGAGCAACGTTTATTGGAACTTCCTGCGTATTCCTCGTTAGTTCCCACCTACCAGCAACGGGCAGCGCCCCCTGACCGTTGGATTCTGAACCAGCACTCCCAGATGAATGAGCCTACCATGATCCATCGAATCATCCTCGCAGTCGGCCTGGTGACCGCTTCCATCGCAGCCTCGCAAACAAACGCGACTGCTGGCGATCCCTACGGAACGGCGCGGGTTCAATCCCACAACCATTCCATGAACCGACCTTGGCATGGAAATTACTACAACCAAATGTACGGGCAACCGCTGGCACTGATCGTGCCACCGACCGCAAGCATGCGTCAAACCTTGTCGTGGGGCGTCAGCCAGAACCTGATGTATCCAATCCAACATCAGTTTGGTCGTAGTGCCAACTCACCCGGGGCGGCTCGCGGTCACTTTTACGGTACACCCCGTTGGCCCAGCCATACCGATCAGTTCGGTACATACTACGTTCGAGGTCCTTGGTGATCTCGAAAACGTTGGTAGTCTCGAAAACGTTGGTAGTCTCGAAAACGTTGGTAGTCTCGAAAACGTTGGTAATCTCGAAAACGTTGGTAGTGAACCACGACTCACCCTCGTCAACGTGAACCCGCTCATTGCACCAGGCCAGTGCTTCCGATTGGAGGCGCTGGTCTGCTTATCGTTTGCGAGCACTACTTTTGTGTTCACAGCGACGGTTTTTCTTTTTTTTGCACCACAACTGTGCTACCGAATGCTGCCGGCCATTCTGAACACGGCCAGCATTCTCGATGAATTACCATTCTCGAATTGCACGAGCAACAAACCTTCGTGCTGGCTGACTCAGCCTGGCAACATAGGGAAACGCTAACGCGTTTTCCTTCTATACGCTCATTTGCGACCTATCCTTCGGTGGGGCAGAACAGCAACATCGCAAACTTGGCACCAATAGGTCCAAGTTTGGCATGACAAGCGTTCCAACCCGCACAATCGCGTTCCTTACCCCTACGGCACAGCCGCGACTTGATTGTCATCAATTGAATTGAATGACAAGGCTCCACAAGGGACTTCACGTGAAAGCACCTAGAAAGCAGCAGCAATGCGAACAGGCAACCAACTCAGCCACCCCACTCGACAACAACAATTTGAAGACATCAAAACTCGTATCCACAGTAAGTTGGTGGATAAATTGGACCTCTCTCGAGTAGGAGACCTCAAAGGCGACACGCTGAAACGTGAGATTCGTCTTGTTGTTGAACACCTTTGCGATGCAGAGGATACGCTGCTGAATCGGCAGGAGCGTGAACGCATTGTCGAAGAAGTGATCGACGAAGTTCTAGGACTGGGTCCACTCGAATTGATTCTGAAAGATCCTACGGTCAGCGATATTCCTGTCTCTTATACACATCTGACGCTGCCGACGACTCCTTACGTGTAG
>CAJXTM010000992.1 GCA_913061385.1 uncultured Rhodopirellula sp.
CGAGATCAGCCTCGGTCTCGTGGGCTCGGAGATGTGTATAAGAGACAGTGATATAATTACCTCAATGAGCGTGAACCCATTTCGAACAGATTGCGGTTTTTGAGCGCACTTGGGGTTGGTCATTAAAACGATGACTCCCCGTTCGATTGCACGCGGCTTGCGTTAGCAATTTCGGAGGTAAGAATCAGTCTTGATAGTTCGAAGCGTATGTCAGTTGATTTCGCACTGTGGGGAAAAACTTCAATGGTCAGGGTCGATAAATTTGGATACACGCTGGGCGTCAGGGCTGATTGCCAAGCCCAAGTTTCATACGGCGGTGGAAAGCGGATTTCTCCCTGTCGAATATTTGCGGGGCCATCTCCAGATAAGATCTCAGCCATTTTTGAATTGCAAAGTGTAGCGGCTCGGATCCGGGCTTGGCCATCAACAGAGCTACGAAGTCCGTTATTAATCAGTGTGCTGACGCCTGTCATTGCGAACAAAAGAACAGCAATCGATATCAAGACTTCCAGAATAGTCAGGCCGGCACGGGGCTTTGAGCGTTTACCTTTCACGCCGTTCTCCACGTCGTCTTTGTGAGGCGGCGGTCAATGGATCGATATTGATCCAGTGAGTTTCGTCAAGTTCGGATTTGATTCCCATGTCGTGCGCTGTTGCTGTTCCATCCGAGAAGAATAGGATTTGCAGCATCTTTTCTTTTCCATAATTGGACTCAGCACGCTGGAACGAGCATCCCGAAGAGAGGATGTGGAATGAATTTGAGTTGGTTGGACTGAACTGGCTGGATAAGGCTTCCGTTGGACGCGAGGTGTGAGCCGTACCCTTTTCCCCGTTGGCAATGATGCGATAACGAGTGCCACCCGGCTCGTACTGGAAAATTTGGGTTTCCAAGTGCTCAATAGCACGAGTGCGAGCTTGTCCGAGAAACACTTGGACTTGCATTGCTTGTCGGGTTGCTGCAGTACGTTGGTAGAAGCGAAATAGATTCGGTGTGACCAGAGAAGCCATCATTAGCACTAACGAGAGTACGAGTAATACTTCCAAAAGCGTGAAAGCTAGCTTCGGATCGGCTTGTGGGCTGTTGGGGTTGATGCCTTGGTGGTTACGAGTTCGATGCAACGGCAAAGACAGATCGTCCATCTTCGTTGGCTTTGTCCAATTTTGTAGGTCCGGATTGATGTGGGCGAGACAAGTCTGCCTACCAGTTATTAATGTCATCGTCGTTCCCCGGAACACCATCAGGCCCGCTGGAGGAGAGATCAAATGGCTTATTTGAATTTACGGCTGGAAACACGTACGTGAACTCACGTCTCCATGGATCAAGCGGCTGTTCTTCGCAATACGGTCCCCGCCAAAAGTCTGCGGCGTTACCATTCGGTGGAGTCATTAATGCAGCCAACCCATCTGCTCGTCCTGGGTATTGTCCATCTTGATCAATTGCATAGAGCTTCAGAGCCTGCTCGAGGCCTTTCAAACTTATGCGTGTAGCATCGATATTGGCCTGTTCTTGGCGATTGACCAATCTTGGTACAACGGCACCAGCGATTACCAGCAAAATGGCAACGACAAGCAGCACCTCGATTAGTGTCATACCTGAACGCGAGGAATCGTCTCTCATTTTTCGGTTCATAAACATTGATTAACTCATTCAAGTAAGACTGCCCGCTGACTGCAAAACCGGTAGAAGTAATGCTAGAAGCAGGAATAGAATAATGATTGCCATGATTAAAAGCAGGGCGGGTTCCAGCATGCGGATGTATAAATCCAGCCGGCGGTTAGCTTGGCGTTCTAGACTATCACCTGCCTTCATGAGAATTTCGTCGAGTCGATTGGTGGTCTCGCCAACGTGGATTAGCTCGATTAACTCCTCGGAAAATTGTTTGCTGCGACTCAATGGACCTGCCAGCGAACGACCAGCTGCAATGCTCTTCGACGCCTCGGCAATCGCTCGGCTCAGGACAATGTTCCCAGTGACGTGCCGAGACACCTCGAGTGATGACATGATTGGTACGCCATTTTTTAACATCGTACCTAGTACGCGGCAGAAGCGAGAAATTGCATACTGACGAATGATTTTCCCAATTCCCCAAATCCGCAGCAGGAGGCGGTCCCGCATCTCCCCGCCCGCGTCAGTTTTTAGCCACCGCCATAATACAATCCCTGTTATTGCTCCGAGTAGAACCACGTACCAATAATCGTTCTTGAGAACGTCACTGATCTGTAGCAGCACGATCGTGGGCAGCGGTAGTTCGCCTCGTTTTTCAAGTCGTTCAAAAATGACCTGAAATCGCGGCACGAAAAAGACCATCATCGTAAAGAAGAGTACGCCGCCTGTAATCACAAGAAAGGCGGGATAGGCGATCGCACCTAGAATTCGACCCCGAACTTCTTCGCTACGTTCTGTGAATACAGCGAGACTTCTGAGGGACTCCTCGATGAATCCACCTTCTTCGCCGGCTCGTGTGATATTCACTGCTGTCTCTTATACACATCTCCGAGCCCACGAGACCGAGGCTGAT
>CAJXTM010000993.1 GCA_913061385.1 uncultured Rhodopirellula sp.
TACACGTAAGGAGTCGTCGGCAGCGTCAGATGTGTATAAGAGACAGCCATACACTCCCTCGAATGGTTATGACACCACAGACCACAGGCATTTTGGAGCAGGGTCCTCGATCATCAGCGAAGGCTTTTACCTAATCGGTTCAGCTAATGCCAACAATGGTTTGGATGATCGTGTGTATAACTTCCGCCACCGCGGGCCTTCTTGGTCATCCGTAGCAACGTATGTGCCGGCCAAACTTCCTACCGCAAAGATTGGCGCAAGTGTTTCGATTGATCGTGAGACGACGGTGGTGGGGGCGCGCGATTATGACAATCGCGGAGCCGCATTTGTATTTGAGACCGGAAAGAAATTTGACGCGGCCAAGTATGTACGACTGCAGCCCAGCGGATTGAGTCTTGATGCAGATTTTGGTGCGAGTGTTGCCGTCAGTGGTAACACGATTGTTGTTGGAAGCCCCAACGCGTTCGATGGTGCTGGTGCAGTCTACATCTTTGAATATAACGGCAGTGAGTGGAGCCAATCAGGCAAACCACTTACCAAGTCTGGCGTCAAGGGCTTTGGTAGCGTGGTCGACATTGATGCGAGCAGACTGATCGTCGGTGCTCCTGAAAGCAATCTCGCCGTGATCTTTGATCGTGGTGTTAATAAATGGACGGAAACGGCTTCACTTACCAAGAGCAGCGAAGATTTCGGTGATTCAGTTGCAGTCGATGGTGACATGGTCGTGGTGGGTGCACCGCGAGGTGATAGTAGTGATGGTGTCGCTTACCTCTATTCGCTTACTAGCGGTTCCTGGAACCTGGACAACGCACTCGCTGCTCCTGATGGAAAAGACAACGATTACTTCGGAAAAGCGGTGGCAATCAGCGCTGGGTATGTAGCTGTCGGGGCACCCAGCAATTTCGACTACAAGACATTGAGTCCGGGTTCTGGCGTTGGAAACGGAGCAGCCTACATATTCGAGCGCAAACGGGTTGCTTTCGGAGCAGCTGCCGTGGATGCAGGGGCAGATGAAATTGCGGTCGGTAGTGGTGCCGGTTACAGAGCCGGGGACGAGGTGATCTTTGAGATCGCGGGTGGAACCATCGGTGGGTTGAGTAACGGGAACCGGTATTTTGTGATCAGTGATGGTAAGAAGCCGGGAGTGATCAAACTCGCCAGTCAACTTTCCGATGTTGTTGACGCCAATGGCAATCCGCTGTCCTCGCCAAAGCCGATCGACCTTGGGCAAGCAGGCAGTTCCATCTCGGCTCACTTCCGTCGGGTGACCAAACTGACCCATGGGATTGGTAAAGCAGGCGATGGTTTTGGTTTCTCTGTAGCGCTTGATGGCGACCAAGCGGTCGTTGGTGCTCCGTTCCGAGATTCGACTGACAATAAAGACAAAGAAGGCTTGGCGCTGGCCTATCGGTTCAAGAATCAAAAGTGGCAACTGGAAACAAAGGTAGATCCACTGGGTGGCGCGGATGCAGAAGCCGGCGACTTGGTCGGGTATTCGGTCGGAATCAGTGGATCCAACGCAGTGCTTGGATCACCTCAGATGCTTGGACGACCCGGTGCTACTGATACCCACGGGTCAGGCTATGCGTATCTTCGCAGCGTTTCTGCACCCACCACGGCAACGGTCGCCGAATTACAACAAACGTTGATTTCCGGCGCATTGGCCAACACGATTTCAGGCACGACCGGTGGCAAACAGAATGCAGCCCTCAGTTTCTTTGATATCGCAGATATGACAATCAATGCTGGCTCTGGTGCAGATTCATGGACGATTGGGGCAAGCGGACTACAGTCATACGGGTTGCAAAAATTTACACTGAATGCGGGTGCCGGGAACGACAAATTCACAACCCATTCAGCACGTTTGGCGCCGCCCGCGGTGGGAGCCTATGAAGACATCAATGGCACAAAGACTTTGTTGCAAGGTGAATTCACCTTCAATGGTGGATCAGGAGACAATGAGTTAGTTGCCATCGGAGATTACAACTGGTCGTTGACCAAAACAACGCTCAGCGATGGCGTGACCCAAGGGCTAAAGGTTACTGATGTCGATGATGCAGCCATTACTGGAGGTAGCAGTGGGAACCTCATTTCCGTCGACGGTTGGACAGGGGATGTCACCGTTGATGGTGCGGCAGGTTCTGATACGGTCACGGTGGCTGTCAAATCACTTGCTGGTGGTAGTATTGCTGATTCTGGTGGCTCGGCAGATCAACTGAATATTGTTGGCTCTGATGGCGTTGATACTGTGTCGGTGACGACAAATCGCGTGTCTGCTGACAGCGTCAATTTCGATTACCAAGGCATTGAACTGCTGAATGTTAATGCAGGAGGATCGAACGATATCGTCAGCCTGACGTCATCAAGTGCAGACCGTGTGGTGATCGATGGCGGAGTAGGTTCCGATGATTATAAACTCTATTCCGGGTCGACCGATCCTGTAGTTACATTGCACGACACTGGGCCTGTCTCTTATACACATCTCCGAGCCCACGAGACCGAGGCTGATCTC
>CAJXTM010000994.1 GCA_913061385.1 uncultured Rhodopirellula sp.
GTCGTCGGCAGCGTCAGATGTGTATAAGAGACAGTCGCGGGACCATGCTGCAAGTGCGTTCGCATATGCCAGTGATTGAATGTTCAGAAAGGGTGGTGGAGCGATCTGCCAGTGCGTAGAGTCCCAAAATGTAGCCACCTTTTTGACAAACATGAGATTACTGCGTAGGACACCCAGTCCAGTACCGATGACTGCCAGTTCTACCAGTTCAGGAAAGTGGGGCTGGCTAAAAGTACTTTGATAGAGCATGTCATTCACGACACCGTGTATAAGTGTTGCGACGGCAAGTTGAGGATCTTCTTCTAGCGTTGTGTTGAGGTTAATGAGTCGTTGTTTTGCATCGTAATTGCCCGGCAGACCGCCGAGTCCATCGCAAGAGCCGCCGCCTCAGCCACCGCCACTACAGTCGGCCGCCTGTTGCGGATCCAGTTGAACCCGGATTTCACTAACATCATGATTCAGGTGCTCCCCAAGAAAATAAACGATCTGCTCGGGGGTGTGCTGTTCTGCCTCGACAAGGCCGATCAGCTTTTGACGACTAAGTACAGGTAAGACAAAGCGTTCAAAACCAATGCACTCAGCAAGCTGCTGCAGGTAAAATTCAATTCTCGATTTTTCACCAACAGACACGTTAGGCTTGGCTGCGAAGAACATGATGGAACGTCTCCAGTCGTGTGACGAAGAAAATTAGCGGGCGTGTATGCAAGCAAGCGTACAGGAATGGCCGGGAAGAAACAGCGCGGATTCTCAACTGCTCTAGCTGGCGGTAACGAAGTGTCTCTGATTACCTGATGAGACACCGTGTGGAAGGGTTTGATTTCCTTAAGTTATGGGGGTGGCCGGATCTTTGGCGTGGGCTGGGCCTGCTTTTGGGGAGCTTGGATTGGGTCGATCGGAAGTAGCAAATTGACATGGGGAAGCATAATGCTCCCGTCAGTTGCGCACGAAATTTGCATTGAATTCCGTCATTCCCGGTTTTTTTCGAGATTGCTTGGTTTGTTTGAAGGATTCAGTCAGATGGCGGTCTAACTGACATGAACGAAATTGATGGGACCTTCGCCGAAGCACTCGAGCACTATTGGAAAGCGATTTTCCATCTGGGCTTAAGAATGTTTGGTAACCCTAACGAAGCAGAGGAGGCCGCTCGGCAGACCTTCTTTCAGGCTTATCAGCATTGGGACCAGTTTGCTGGTCGATCTGCGATTCAAACGTGGTTGTTTCGAATCACAATCAATGTTTGTCGTAAGCAGCTCAAAGAACGAAATCGATTTCAGGGCTACGACCTTGATCCTGAGAAATTGGCGGATAGCCATGAATTTTGATCGCGGATCAGATGATCGTCCGCTCTGGGTACGAGTGGCATTTGAAAGCCTCGATGCAAAAGACCGTTTGGTCTTGACCCTTTTCTGCATCGACCAACTACGGCATGTCGAGATGCCGAGATTTTGGGTGTACCCGAGGGGACCTTTTGGTCACGTCTCCATCACGCCAAGAAACGCCTGGAGCGAAAAATCACACTTCTGCAAAAAGGTGAATCCTAATGAATGAAGAATTTGAAAAGCAATTGTGCGTGAAGGTGATTTATGGAGGCGACTTATCTGCCGAAGAAAAACCGGTCTGGGACGCATTCATGAAAACTGATTCGGGACAGCAGTATCTCAGCCAGAGTACTGAGATGCGTTTGGCTCTCAATGGGATTGCGAAAGTGGATTTGATTCTTGAAGCCCCTCTGGATCTGGCAGAGAGTTTTTTGAAGAACTACCGTGGTAAGATCGAGTCATCGCAATCAGCGGTCTATCTGTTAGGCATGTTGTCAGCCGCATTCCTTCTGATCGCTGTATCTGAAGGTTGGCAGAACGGATTTGTCAACCACGTCGCAATGTCATTGCTTGCTGGTGTATTCATTGCGGTCCGACCTTGATTGTGCACATGCATAATATCTGTGTGCGAGATGAGAACGATTTGATTGGTTCCCTTAAGGAAAGCCACGTCAAGGCAAAACGAATCCCCAGTCGAGTAGCGGGTGTGGTCATATTCTTGCTGCCTTCGCTGACCTTGGGTGCTTATTGATTTTGGCGCGACGGTTTTGACAGCGGGCTCAAAATTTTCACTTGGTGCCTAATCTTTAGTCTGCTTGTAACTGGGATCAGTGCTGTCATCTCACGGCGTAATTTTCGCAAGAAGGATCCTGAAGCGTTTGATTGGTGGCAGGACGAACTTTACCGCATGGATAGCGAATAGGTGGATCATGCGTGCCGTTGTGAAGCCTCGATTACCTATGTTCTTGGTGACCGCAGGTTTCTCTGAGAGGCAGAGCGATCTTACCGATCGTGAAATTCCCGGCCGGAGCATGTATTGCGGTAGAAAGAAGATCACGCCTAGTGTCGGTACTCCATCGAGGGCTCAGTTGATCTGGCCGTGATTTTAGTAATGCTGGCAAAATCACGGTGAGGATCCGCTCCCTGTTACCTGTCTCTTATACACATCTCCGAGCCCACGAGACCGAGGCT
>CAJXTM010000995.1 GCA_913061385.1 uncultured Rhodopirellula sp.
GTCTCGTGGGCTCGGAGATGTGTATAAGAGACAGGGGTACCCGAGGAAAGACCCAGTTTAACGGAAAATAGTACGTTTGGTGGAAGGGCAAATTGTGATGTGTGCGATTATTTGCTTTCGATAGGCCGCCTGGAAACGTTCGCGTTCATCAAGTCTTGTTGAGTGTCCTGCGGCGATCACTACTGCGATAAACTGCGGTGGTTGGCGATGCTTGTGTTTCCATCACGAGTGAACTTAAGATTGAGCGATTGGTGGCTAGCCGGTGAATATCAACTGAATGAATGATCTGATTTTCGAATCATACGAAAGAAGCTGTAGAATCCGATGGTAAAGAAAATGAGCATCAGCACTGCAAAGACTATTGCTGTAATCAGGAAAGCGAATGCTTCGGAACGCGCAGCCCGTACCGTCTCTTCAGAATGATCGCAAAGTTTCCGCGAAAACACCTGTAGGCCGTGTTCGTAGTCTCGTTTTTCCAACTGATAAGTGTCACTGCTGAGAAGACTCCATGCCTCGGTTGATCTGCCTTGTTTGACGAGTGCAAAAGCATTGGCTTCCAACTCAATCAGTTGCCCATTTGCATCATTGACTTTGTCGAGCTCAGATTTGGCGTCAGGGACGAGTGCCACGGCTTCGTCGATGGATTCGATCAGTTCGGGTTCATTTTGTTGACACCGTTCCGCCCATTTGGGTTCGTCGCTTAATGTGGCGAGTGCACAGGAGTTGGTTTGGACTTCGTCGAGGTAAAGGATCTTGCCTCTGAGTTCCTCGAATCTCATGTCACGTGTTTTTATGGTTTTGATCACAGATTGATTGCGGTGGGCGATCCACGCGAAAATTGCGGAGAGAATCGCAAGCATCAATACACTGGCGATAGCGACGGTGGTGGGAAGCGGATTACGTTGGCACCATGCGAACAATTGCTCATAGGTGGTCGACGGGCGGGCAAGGATGGGCTCGCCATTCATAAACCGTCTTAGGTCATGATGAAGAGCTTTTGATGTTGGGTATCGGTCGCTTGGTAATTTGTTGAGGCAGTTCAGCGAGATGGTTTCGAGATCGCGTGGGCAATTTGGATTGGTGCGGCGGATTGGGATCGGTTCTCCATCCATGACGAGGTTCAATGTCTCGATTGCACTGGATCCCTGAAAGGGTGGATGGCCCGCCAGTAGGCTGTAGAGGATCGCGCCCATTGCATTGACGTCTGTTTGGCTATTTGTTTTGGCGTTTTGCCCACTTGCCTGCTCTGGAGACATGTAGCCGAGGCTGCCCATGATGGCACCTGTTCCCGTGTGTCCTTCGTCTTGATCAAGCTTTTTTGCCAACCCATCGTCCGCAATCTTTGGCGTCCCATCTGCATCGAATCAGACATTCGCTGGGTTGAGGTCACGATGGACAACTCCCGCGAGGTGTGAGTGTTCCATGGCGTGCGATAGAGAGGCGACCAACGCTGCGGCGTCGCGGGGTGATGGACGCTTTCCATTCAGTTGATCAGCCAATGAGCCACCGGAGCAGTATTCCAGTGCGAGGAAAGGGTGTCCCTCAGATTCCCCAACTTCATACACTTGCACAATGTTCTGATGTTTCAGCCTGGCAACCAATTCAGCCTCAGTCTGAAACCGCTTGCGTTCGCTGTCTGCTGCATGGGTGCAAGCGAGAATGACTTTGAGAGCCACCGTTCGCTTTAGGCGGAGATCGCGCGCCTTGTAGACAACGCCCATGCCACCTCGACCTAGTTCCGCCACGATCTGATATGAACCGATCTTATCCGGCAGAGCCTGATATTTGTGTGACTTCTCAGTTGTCGCTGCTTGAGTTCCAATGGTGGACTGATCTTTGTGCTCCCGGAAAACGTGAAACGTCTCGTTCTCGAACGTATCTTGGGAACTGTTCCAGGTGGCGGCGATGTCCTGCATCGCGTCTTTTGTATCGCCAGTAGATGCTATGTCACTTAATCATCAGGATCTTCCTCAGATTGCATCGATGCAGATCCTTCGTTGTGCTGTGCGTGCGGCTGCGGAAAACTCCAATGAGACCGCAGAGGACGCTTTGTAACCCAAGTGCGTCCGTTTGACTTGCGGAACAGAAACCTATCTTTTCACTGTTCCCGATCTTTTCGCTGAGGAAATGATTATGCCAGGAACCTGGGAATACCAGTCGCGAATGAATGTGTCTTCCCGGGACAGATCAACCAAGGCCTAAGAGAATGGGAGAAATATTCGGAAACCTGCAAATGTGACGTGGAATGACGGTGAGGTCTAACACGAGAGCGGCAAAGCGGGTTCAGGATTAAGCATGCTAAACTCGCCATTGGCTCTCGTGGGGATGCGGGAAGACTTGGTTGCTTACGAGACGAGATGTGTTCCGCGGACTTTTGACGCGTTCTCATCGTGTTAGCGATCTGCAATGACCCGAAGGCAAAGCGATGCACAATTCGCTGCCTGAATAAAAGATGGATAGCGAGAAGTCTATGTTGTTTCGCGGGGCTCAGCATATTCACGGACATTC
>CAJXTM010000996.1 GCA_913061385.1 uncultured Rhodopirellula sp.
ATCTACACGTAAGGAGTCGTCGGCAGCGTCAGATGTGTATAAGAGACAGCAAGCGGAGTTCGAGGTCACGTGCCTTGGTTGCTTTCTCGAGAGCAGGTCGAGCACGAGCACCGAGAAGCTTTAATCTGAACTTTGCAAGTTCACGGCGTTGGTAATGAGACTCGCCGAGTTCTGCCACCAGTCCCTCAATTTTCGCTGGCGGGAATGCGATCGCTGCTTCTGCTTCGCTCATGAATGCTGCGTTTACAAACGGAGCAAGTCCTGTCAGGTCTGCTAAGAAGGTATCCGGATCATCTGTCGTGAATACGCCCAGTAAATTAAACTCCCCGTAACGGTTCCGGTTTGAGCTTTCGTAAAGTACCAGATGACCGCCTTTGATCCGATCGAGTGCTTCGCTAAGTAGACCGTCAAGTTGAAAAGATTTCGAGTCAATTGAGATGCGGGAGATCTGGTTCGAAATTGCATTTCGAGTTCTGGACAAAAGTGCGCCCAATAGTCCCCCTGTGCTGTTGCTGTCGGCTTGTAATGCATGGGTGGCAAGGATCTTGCCACTCGGCATTCGGGCTAGCGTTGCATCACGCCTGCTGTCAAAAAATTCGCCTAGTAGGATTTTTGAATCCGAGCTTTTTAAACTTGCAATGGTCGTGGTGCCGATTCCATTATCAAGATGAATACCACTTGCCACATACTTGAGGTCATCGAGGAATTTACCAACGGCATCTTCTTGATCTGAGTCGAGGGCCTGGTCTGCATTCGTGTAGTACTCCAGAAAAGAGCGGAATTGGCCTTCGAAAGCTGATTCGCCCAAGACGATGACGATGTCATCATTTGCAAGTGTTTCCGCTTCTTTCGCGGATAGGTTTTCCACCAGTGAGTCTTCAAGTCTTGGGGCATCGAGTAACGCTTCGTACGGGCTCATGGTCAGTTGAGTCCCTTTCAGGCAAACAAATTTCAAGGCCCCCAGTAGGGTCCAGATAGGCTTGGGAAGTTTGTAAGCCTCACCCTTTCGAAGTTTTTCTGCTGACACGTCGAGGCTTGATGCCAGTGCATTCACGTCCGTGACTGAAAGAGAAATTCTAAAAGAGAAAATATTTGGACCGCTGAGCGAAACGACAATCGGTTTGTTTTTATCGACACATCGCTCCAGTCCTACTGCTTTGCCAACCGTGTCGACGAAAGCGTCGATGTTTAGCGAGGGTGTGAGGTTCGCTCGATCATGGATTTGTTGGCTTTTTTTGATCATCTGTATTGGGTTACGAAAGCCAATTGATAACACTGCTTTACTATCGATGAGTCTCAGAAGCTCTTGTTCATGGCCTGCGGCCTGAGCATCGCCATCTGCCAGAACAGCGGGGCACGTCGAATGGCACGCGACAGGCAGGGAGAGCATCGCGACCATGAAAATGGTTCGTCTTGCAGTCATGGGGTAGGTTCGCACGTTGAGGGGAATTGAAAGTTGGCTGTTTGAGAGTGACCGATCAGATGGAATTTGAAGTGGTTCGTCGTTTTGCCTGGGTTGGTTTCACTCGTCTCTGCTGAATTGTTCCATCGCCATGGCGATGGCTGGAGTAAGGTGCGTGATGGGCGCAGGGATTTTGGAGTCTGGGTGGCTTCTTGGCTTTTTTGTTTGCCCAATGTTTTTTCGTTTGTCCAAGATGCATTTGTTTGGCGGGAAGATTGAGATATTCGGGTTTCTCCATCATATTCACGCTATTTTGGAATTAGCGGGAATAGGAGCACGGACTTTTCGCTACCGTTTGACGCAACTGGCTCTGCTGTCGTTACATTTTAGGAGTTCACTCTTGTCCTCTGTGCCCGTGGAATGCTTGATGCAACGCTCTGAGACTCATGCCCGCATTTTTTTAATACTCATTCTGACGATTGTGGTAAGCCTGCTGCAGGCAGGTGCAAGCCTGACCGCAGCCGATCGAAACGCCGTTGATGATTGGCCGATGTACCGAAAGGATGCCGGACGACAGGGGGTTACCCAGAGTGAATTGCCTGACAATTTGCAACTTGCCTGGTCTAAGCAATTGCTCCCATTGACGCCTGCATTTCAAAATAAGCGATTGCAATTCGATGCTGGTTACGAACCCGTTGTCGCGGAAGGGAAACTGCTAGTAGCCTCATCCTTGACGGATTCGGTCAAGGCATTTGACACCCAGACAGGTCGGCTTGTCTGGACGTACTATACCAATGGTCCTGTTCGGTTTGCTCCTGCGATATGGAACGATTCAGCATGCTTTGGTTCTGACGATGGGCACTTGTATTGTGTTGATCTGCACACCGGATCGCTCCGTTGGAAGCAACAGGCTGCGCCCAGTGCACGGCTACTGCTTGGTAACCGTCGTTTGATTTCTGTTTGGCCTGTACGGGGAGGGCCTGTGGTTAAGGATGGTGTGGTGTACTTTGCAGCAGGGGTTTGGCCCTTTGAGGGCGTATTCATTTACGCCATGCAGATTCTGTCTCTTATACACATCTCCGAGCCCACGAGACCGAGGCTGATC